>JANNDA010000301.1:0-2509 GCA_031387195.1 Planctomyces sp.
ATGCCGCACGGTTCGGAATGAAATAGATACAAGCCCGACGCGCCAGCGAGTGGATTGGCGCTCATGGTTCACTCTGACTCACTCGCTGGCGCGTCGGGCTTGTATCAATGGACCAATCCTCGTCCTGTTCAGCATCAACATCTCACTCCTGGCCGCGTGTGGTATCAATCATGCTTCGACGACTTCACGGCGATTGCGTCTGCTGGTGCGTGCTGTTGCTGGTCATGCCGGCGACGCTGGCGTTCGCGCACGAAGGGCATCAGCCGCTGCCGACGAAGGGCGTGCAGATTGATCTGAAGACGGGACACATCACGCTCAGTCAAGCGGCGCGGGACGTGCTCGATGTGAAGGCCGTGGAAGTGCAGGCGCGCGACGTGGCGGGAGCCGTGCGAGCTTATGCCACGGTCGTCGCGCCGTGGACGCGGCGGGCGTTTGTCACGTCTCGATTGCCGGGACGCATCGTGAAGTTGCATGTGCGGCCGGGTGATGTCGTCGAGGCGGGACAGGTGCTCGCGGAACTCGACAGCCTCGATTTGCAAACGCTGCGGCTGGACTATCAGAAGGCCGAGAACGAACTGGAGTTGTCCGCGAAGATCCTGGAAGCACTGACCCCGGCCGCGAAGGCGGGGTCGATCCCCGGACAACGGCTGGTCGAGGCGGAGAACACGCATCGACAAAACCAAAACTCGCTCGACGTGCTGCGAGCGAAAGCGGTCGGGCTGCGTGTGAAGGACGCGGACCTCAGCGCGTCGTCCGAGGAAGAAGCGCCGCCGTTGCGATTGTTGCTCAGCAGCCTCATCGGTGGTGTGGTCGTCCATGCCGACGTCGCGGTCGGCAAGTTCGTTGAACCGACCGAGCACCTGTTCGACATCGTGGATACGTCCCGCGTGTGGGTGAAGATCGGAGTGCTCGAACGGGATTTGGCTCGTGTGCATGAAGGGCAGGCCGTGCGCATCACGTTCAACGGGCTTCCCGGAAGATCGTTTGACACGAAAGTGGACAAGCTCGGTCTGCTGCTCGATCCGCAAACGCATCAGGGGACGGCCTGGGCGGAGATCGCGAACAGCGAGAACGGCTCGCGCGTGCTGCCGGGTATGAACGGGCAAGCGGCGTTCGTCTTGGCGGGACGTTCACAAAGTCTGACCGTGCCGGCCGCGTCGGTCTTCAGCGACGGAGCCGAGCGGTATGTCTTCGTCGAGGAGAGTTCGACCAAGAAGAGTTCCGAGTACCGCAAGCGGACGGTCGTCATCGGTCGGCAGACACGCGAGATCGCGGAAGTCATTTCCGGAGACGTGTATCCTGGCGACCGCGTCGTCACGCGCGGCGGACACGAACTGTCGAGCCTCTTCTTTCTGGGCGTCCTCAAGCTCAGTCCCGAATCGGCCAAGAGCATCGGCTTGAAAGTCGAGGCGGTGTCCGATCACAGTGTCGAACGGATTCTGCGATTCGATGGGGCGATCGACGTGCCGCCGCAACGTCGCACGTCCGCGTCGTCGCAGTTGGCCGGAACCGTGCGCGGCATCAACGTCGATCGCGGTCAGCCGGTCCACGCGGGAGACATCCTCGCCGAGATCGCCAGCTTGGACGTGCAGGACATTCAACTGGAGTTGCTCAAAGCGCATCTCGACGGCGCGATGTGGCGGGACACGTTCACTCGGATGCGCAACGCGGGTGAAGCACTGCCGCGCCGCACTCTGTTGGAGATGGAAAGCCGCGTGAAAAGTTTGGAGTTGCAAGTCGCCAATCACCGCCAGAAGTTGCTGACGTTGGGGCTGTCGGCGGAACAAATCGCCCTAGTCGTGAAGACCAAGCGCGTCGTCGATGCGGTCCCCGTGCGAGCGCCGATGGATGGCGTCGTCGTGCATTTCGACCGAGTGCTCGGTCAAGTCGTGCGAGCCGACGAGCCGCTGTTTGAAATTCACGACCTGTCGCAAGCGTGGATCGAGGCGTTCGTCGGCGAACGAGATTCCGCGCAGGTGCAAGTCGGTCAAACGGCCCGCATTCAACTCGTCGCGCATCCCGGCTTGGAGATCACCGGCAAGGTGGCCCGCATGGGCCCCGTGGTCGGGACGGACAGCCGCACGCAAGCCGCGTGGATCGAGTTTCAAAACCCAGCATCGCTGACGTTGCAGCACAACATGCTGGCGCGCGTGACGCTGACCACCGAGCGACCTCCGCCGCACTTGGCCGTGCCGCAGGACGCCCTTGTGCGTGACGGCCTGCGGAGCTTCGTGTTCGTGCGCAAATCCGACGGCACCTTCGACCGCCGCCGCGTCGAACTCGGCCGAGCCGACGACCGCTTTGTCGAAATCACTAACGGACTGACTCGCGGCGAAAACATCGCCACGCGCGGCGTGCCTCAATTGCAAACGGCCTACTCCGCGCTGCGGTGAGAAGGAACTCACATGCCCTGCACTCATTCCATATCACGTCGGAAGGTGTCGCCAATCGAATCCGGGTTCAAACGGATTCGCGTAGCGCACGCCGTGAATCACCGGTTGCGACTGAG
>JANNDA010001052.1:0-9061 GCA_031387195.1 Planctomyces sp.
ACGCGTTCGCTCTCCCTTCGCCCCCAACAATCGCAATGCTAGTGACACCCCTTGATCCCAAGGAGTCAGGGGCATTGCCAACCGGGGGCTTGGGGGAATTCCAAACGCCACTCGAATACAACTTAGAAATTCGACAAGCCGAAAAGAAGGCGGCTTTGCCGCAATCCAAAGCGGTGATGACTCACCGCACTCCAAAGGACCAATCATGTTTCAGTTCGATCCCTCTCGACTCAATGAACTCTCCCGACGGCAGTTGATGGCCGTCATGGCGAAGTATTGCCTGGGCGTCACCGTACTACCGGCCGGCTTCGAGGCGGCGCTCGAGGCGGCTGACAAGTTGGCGGTCCCTGCCAAGTCCGCTTCTGTCAGCAGCGGTGGCAAGGCCAAGCATCTGATCTACCTCTACATGCAGGGAGCGATGTCGCAACTCGACACCTTCGACCCGAAGCCCAAGAGCAAGGTTCAAGGCGAAACGAAGCCGATCCAAACGAAGATCTCCGGTGTGCAGTTCGGCGAGAAGTTGCCGGAACTCGCCAAGATCGCCGACAAGCTCGCGGTGATCCGCTCGATGAACACCAGCACTGCGGCACACGAACCGGCGCGTTACTTGATGAGCACCAGCTACAAGCCGATCGCGACGACGCGGCATCCGGGGCTCGGCTCGTGGGTCCACAAGATGCTTGGTCGGATTCACAAGGAGTTGCCGGTCGCGGTACACGTCGGTGGCGGCATCGGGCCGGGATATCTCGGTGCAGAGTTTGCTCCCGTCCCGGTTGGCGATCCGACACTGGGTCTCCAGAACACGAAGTCGCCGGATTACCTCAAAGATTCCGCGTTCGACAAGCGGATGGATTTGTCGCGTGCCTTCGACAGCGACTTCCGCAAACTGGCCACCAAAAATCGAAAGGTCAACGGCTACGACGATCTCTACAGCGACGCCATTCATCTGCTCCGTAGCGAAGACCTCAAAGCCTTTGATATCAGCAAGGAATCGGACGACGCGAAAAAAGCCTACGGCGAGACACGCTTCGGCAAGGGCTGTTTGTTGGCTCGAAGGTTGGTAGAGAACGGCGTGCGGTACGTTGAAGTCTCGCTGGGGAGTTGGGACCATCACGTCGATCTGTGGACCAAGATGGGCACCGTCGGTAGCGATCTCGACAAAGCCGCCGCAAACCTCATCGCCGACTTGGGCAGCCGAGGCTTGCTCAAAGACACGTTGGTTGTGATCGGCACCGAGTTCGGTCGCCGCCCGGAAATCAACCAGAACAGCGGCCGTGACCATCATCCTGCTGCGTTCTCCTGCGTGCTGGCTGGCGGCCCGATCAAGGGCGGCCAAGTCTGGGGTAAGAGCGACGCCGATGCCTTCCGCGTCGAGTCCGACGGCGTCACCCCCGAAGACTTCAACGCCACGATCGCGACCGCAATGGGCATCCCGCACGATCAAGAGATCCGCTCACCCGACGGTCGCCCATTCACGCTGGGCAACAAAGGCAAGCCGATCGCGAAGCTCGTCTGATGGGCATCGAAATCAAAAATCGCGGGGCAAGCCGGAGGCGGTGTGGCCACGGCCAATCACGCGTTGGACTCGACGAATGCGGGGGAACAAAAAGACGAGAGGCCCAATACTCACAACGCAAAAAGTGACGCAGCACTCGTCTGCAAGGGATGAACTCGAGACGCACCGAGTCTCTGAAAATGCAGAAATCCCGCATTTCTGCGGGATTTCAGGTGCAAAGGTGGGCGATACTGGATTCGAACCAGTGACTTCCACCGTGTGAGGATGGCACTCTAGCCGCTGAGTTAATCGCCCAAATGTCATCATTGATTCGCTGGCCGCAGACTAGCTGCGGCAGCGGGCGAGCGTTGTAGTGTCTGGCGGGGACCGTCGCAAGTTTGTGTGATCGAACTGTGAGGATGACCGACTTGGATACTCAATTGGGAAATGGGATGACTCCGTTAATCGATGCAAACGCCGTGGATGGTAAACCGGTGGAAGTGGCGCAAGCGGAGATGTCCGCTCAATCGTCGAAGTTGAAATCGATCGGGCGCGTGATCGCGGTGATGCCAGCATACAACGCGGCGGCGACGCTGGAACGGACGGTGGCCGACATTCCGCCGGGGAGTGTTGATGAAGTCATCCTGGTTGATGATTGCAGTCGGGACAACACCGTCGAGATCGCTCGACGGTTAGGGCTGACGGTGTTCGCTCACGAGAAGAACACCGGCTACGGCGGCAATCAGAAAACGTGCTATCGGCACGCGCTGGATCGCGGTGCGGAATTCATCGTGATGATTCATCCGGATTATCAATACGACAGCCGAGTCATCCCCGTGGCCATCGAAATTCTGCGGCTCGGAATCTGTGACATGGTGCTGGGCTCACGGATTCGGACTCGGCGTGAGGCGCTCGACGGCGGAATGCCCAAGTGGAAATACATCGCGAATCGCGGACTGACGATTTGTGAGAATATTGCCTTGGGCCAAAACCTCGGCGACTTTCACAGCGGCTTTCGAGCGTATCGACGTCAGGTGATCGAGACAGTTCCATTTGAACGCAACTCAAATGACTTCGTCTTCGATAGCCAGTTTCTCGCTCAAGCGGTTCACTTTGGTTTCAAGCTGGGGGACATTCCCGTCCCTGTCCGGTACTTCGACGAAGCCTCGAGCATCAACTTCGGTCGGAGCGTGACTTACGGAAACCGGACTCTGGCGGTGTTGGCTCAATTCTGGCTGCACCGTTTGCGGATTTGGCGAAGCCCGCTATTCGAGTCGAGTGCGGTCGTGGGCCAAGTTTCTGGATGACGTCTGCAAGGCTGACTCAACGGCTTGAAGCAGTTCGCGGTATTGAAACGGCTGAGACAAACGCCGCGTCTGTGGGGAGTCAGCGATGCAGGCTTTCCCGATGACGATTTGCGGGACGCTGTCGAATCGCCCTTGCCGCGATCGGTCGTCCGCATCGCTGGCGTGCCACACGACAACACTGGGTTGAGCGGCTCTTGGTTCGCTGAGTTGAGTTTGTCGAACGCGATTCACCGAATGCCCGCGCGGCTCAAACACCGCTTTCAAAACTTCGGTCGTTTCCGACAAACCGTCAATGACCAAAATACTCTGTCCGTGCTGAACCACGATGCCTGCCTTCCCTGTTGGCGATCGTTGACCAAGCCACCGCGTGACACACAATCCTTCGTGGTCGGCGGCGGTCTGGCAAAAGGTGCGGGACGGTAACGAGGTCTGACGATCGTGTCAAAATGAGTTCAGCGTCTCGTACGAACCGGGGGCGCACGACGCACTCTGCGCGGCAGGGTGGGACAAGCCGCTTCGGCGCCGGCCCACCAAACTTATTCACAAGGAGGTCCACGTCCCCGCCAGCAAAGCGTTGAGCATCTTTCGTCCAATTGATGGTGGGCCGGCGGTCAAAGCGACCTTGTCCCACCCTACAATCCCCGGCCACACCGAAAAAAACGCCAAGTGCGTCGTGCGCCCAAATTCAACCGACAAATCACCTCACAAGGAGCCGCCTTGCGACGTATTCATCAGCCGACCACAATCCCTCGCTCGGTAGGACCGAGAAGAAACGCAAATGTCAGGGAGGCTCAATGTCCTTGGTGATCGACAATCTGAAGAAGAGTTATCGCGAGCCCGGCGGTGGTCGTATTCCCGTCTTGAATGTCTCGCGGTTTGAATTGAAGAGTGCTGAGCAAGTGGTGTTGGTCGGCACCAGTGGCGGTGGCAAGACGACGTTGCTCAATGTGATATCCGGCATCACAGCGCCGGACAGCGGTCGCGTGATCATCGACAACATTGACGTCACGCGACTGAACGAACCGAGCCGCGATCGCTTTCGAGCTCAAAAAATCGGCTTTGTGTTTCAGACGTTCAATTTGTTGCCGGCATTCAGCGCACTCGAAAACGTCTTGCTGGGAATGAGCTTTTCCGGCAAAGGAACGCATCATGATCGAGCGGTCGATCTGCTGAATCGAGTCGGTCTCGGACATCGCCTGAATCACCGTCCTCCGCAACTTTCCGTCGGTGAGCAGCAGCGTGTCGCCGTCGCACGCGCGTTAGCGAATCGTCCCTCGTTGCTATTGGCGGATGAGCCGACGGCGAGTGTCGATATCGCGAATCAAGAGACCATCTTGCAGCTCATTCGCGATGCGTGCCTCGAACACCAAGTCTCGCTGCTGCTAGTCACGCACTCTCCCGAAGTCGCCTCGCGATTCAGTCGAGTCGAAAAACTAGGCGACTTCAATCGGCCGGAGGCGTAGGTCAGCCTCTCCGAGGCGGTGAAGTTTTCGTAGAGCAGGCGGCTCGCCTGCTTAAATTTCCCGAGAAAACAAACAGGCGAGCCGCCTGTTCTACGATTGATAAGGCAGGCTAAAGCCCTTGGCCTGACTGACCCTACGAAGAGTATTGCCCATGAACCTTGTCACGATCGCAATTAAGAGCATTCAGCAACGGCTTCTTTCCTCCAGCTTGACCGCGCTGAGTGTCGCGTTGGGGGTCATGCTGATGGTCGCCGTGTTGATCATCAACAGCGTGGTGAGCAATCTCTTCAGTCAGCCGAGCTTCGGGTATCACTTGATCGTCGGCCCGAAAGGGAGCGATCTGAGCTTGGCCTTGTCCGCGATCTATCGCCTGGATCGACCGGGCGAGCCGTTGCCGTACCTCTTCTACAAAGAACTCAAGCAACACGAACTGGTGAAGAAGGCGGTGCCGATCGCGATCGGTGACGTGACTGAACAAGGTTCGTTCCCGATCGTGGGGACGATTCCTGAATTCTTTGACTTGGATTACGCCTACGAAAAGCCGTTTCAAGTGCGTGGTCAATTTCTGCAAAAGCCGTTTGACGCCGTCATCGGCTCGCGAGTCGCTCAAGAAAACGGCTGGGATATCGGGGCCGAGTTCCAAATGATCCACGGCTCGGCAGACTCCGGCCACAAGCATGATGAACGGTTCAAAGTCGTGGGCGTGCTCAAGGCGACGGGAACCCCGAACGATCGCACGGTCTTCATCAGCTTGGCTGGCTTCTGGGGTGTCTCCGGCCACGAAAAGCCGCTGGGCGAAGCGCTCGACCGCATTCAGAAATTCGGCTATCCGATCTCAGACGAACTGAAGCAAAAGGCTGCGAACCCGCCCAAGCATGATGACCACGGGCATGATCACGCGCATGGCCATGAAGAACTGCTCGACGAACAGAAAGAAGTCAGCGCGATCTTTGTGCTCACAACGGGGACCGCGCAGTCGATCGGTCTGGCCGGACAAATCAACGAGGGAGTGAAAGCTCAGGCTGTGAACCCGATCTTTCCCATGCGGCGGCTGATGACGGTCATCGTCGGCAACATTCGGCTGGCGTTGTTGGTGCTGACGAGCCTGATCATCGTCGTCTCGGCAGTGAGCATCTTTGTCAGCATCTACAACTCGATGGCCGATCGTCGCCGCGAGATCGGCATCATGCGCGCGTTGGGCGCGCGGCGCAGCACCGTGTTCTCGATCATCCTGGCCGAGTCCGCTCTGCTCTGCTTGGGAGGCGGGCTGATTGGCCTATTGTTGGGACACGGTTTAGTTTTTGTGGCCAGTCCGATCATTGAAGCCAAGAGCGGCATCCTGGTGAATCCGCTCTCCTTCGAGCCGCTGGAGCTGGTGATCTTCCCGATCCTGTTGCTGGTTGGCTCACTGATCGGCTTCTTGCCCGGCCTTGCGGCCTATCGCACCGATGTCGCTGCCGCGCTCAGTGAGTGACGGAGGATGGTCCCCAAAATCAGGACATTGACACGTTTTGGGCACACTTCCATAATCCCGCCCCTTCACGGATCAGCCACAGATTGCCTCGCCTCGCGCGGCCGTTGCGGCTGGTCATTTTTCATGGCTCACCGAGGAAAGGACTCCCGGCATGAGCGATCTTGCCAGTCGTGGTGCCGCTTCTAACACAGATGTTGCTTTGCCCGTCGGGATCGGAGACGTGCATGAAGTGCGTCTTCGTGGCCTGTCGTCGGCAGGCGGGACATCGGAAGCGCGTTCACAAGTCGATCTGTTTGTCCAAGCCAGTCAGGTTGCGGAAAACCTACGGGCTCAGGTCAACGAACTGGAACGACGAGAACGAAATCTCAACGAGCAACTGACACAGTTCGACCGCGAACAACGCTCGTTGCGAATGCGTGCCCAGAACGCCGAAGAAGAATTGCATCTGCGAACCGAGCAGCTTGCGCAACAAGAGCAGCAGTTTGCCGAACGTTTCCAAGCGACGGAACAACTTCTGGCCGAGCTGAAACTCCGCGAGCGAGAACTCACGCAAGCGAATGCCGCGCTCGAACAACAGCGAGCGATGTTGCGCCAACAACTGGAGCGGCAGCTCGACGTCGATAAAGCGGCGATGCAACATTCGCAGGCATTGGCCAATTCTGAACGCAAACAATTGAACGACGAGCGCGAGCGACTGCTTCGCGAGCAGCAGGTCATCCTCGAAACGGTCAAGCAGGAAATCGAACAAGAAAAGCTGCGGCTCCGCAAAGAATATGCGTGGGAGTTAGACGGCGAGATCGAGCATTTCCGCAATCAGCGTGATGCCTGGGAAACGCAAAAGGGTCGCGATCAAGAACAGCTTGCGGAAGACCAGCGAATTCAAGAAGACGCGCTGCGCAAGCTGCAAGCCGAATGGGCCGAACAGCGGCGACAACAGCAAGCGGACTTGGATGCCACGCGACGTCAGGTGGAGCAGCATCGTCAGCAGTTACTGCGCGAGCACGAAGAAGCGTTACGCCGATTGCAATTGAATTGGGAATCCGAACGACAAAGCCTTCGAGTCCAATGGGCGGCGGATCTCGACGAAGAGAAACGTAGATTCGCTCTGGAACAGGCCGCTTCCGTTTCCGCTCGCGACGCGGATCGCTCGATCATGCAGCGTGATCGCGAGGCTCACGACGGCTACGTCCAGAAGTCGATGGCCGAATTGCAAAATCAACGCAAGTTCTTGGAAGCGGATCTCAAACAAGCTCGCGAAGAACACGCTCGATTGCTTCGTACCGATCTCGGCGAGGTGGTTCAGCAGAAAGCGGAATGGGAACGTGAACGTGCCGCGCAGTCGGCTCGAATCAAAGAGATGCAGGGCGAACTGGAGGCCGCGCAGCAAGAAGTGGCCAAGTCGTGGCAGTCCTCACAGGCACAAATTGTCAAACGCCACGAAGACCTCGATCACCGCGAAGGGCATTTGAAACAGTATCGGCAGTGTCTCGAAGATCGTGAAACCTCGCTCGCTCGCGAGTCCGAAACAGTCCAACGGTTGATCGCCGATCGGTCGAGTGAAGTCGAGTCGGAACGTCGTCAACTGGAACGACAACGGCAAGAGTTTGAGCAACGCCGCACCATCGATCAGAACGCGCTGCGTCAACAACAAGAACAACGCAGTCTCGATGTCGAAAAGCTCGATGCTCGCCGCCAACGAATGGAGATGATGCGATCGGAGATGGAGAGTGCGAATCGGCTGGCCCTCGAAGCGCGGCTGGCCATGGAAGAAGTCTGGGCCGAGCTGCTCCCTGCTGTTGATTCAGAAACGGCACGCCGCCGCATCGAAGCGGGTCGTGGAGCGATTGCCGAACACTACCGCCGCTTGCGTGACGAGCTTGAGCTTGAGCGGCAAGAACTTCAGTTGGAGCGGCTTCAGTTTCAAGACCATTCTCGTCGCCAACAGGATCAACTCCGTGCCGAGCGAGAACAGCGTCCGGCCTCCCTGGCTATTCGAGAAGAGCAAGTGCGGCTCAGCGAACAACGCCTCAAAGCCGAAGCGGACGAGTGGGAAAAACGCGAATCGAAATGGCGAATCGCTCGCGTTCAATGGCTGGAAGAAAAGCTGGAAGCCGAACGCATCATCCGCGGACTGCTCGATCAAGTGACGGACGTCGAACAGATCAACGTGGCCTCGACGTTGACGCCGAACGTACTGCCGTTTTCCAAGAGCATCAAGAACGCGGCGTGATCCGCAGGCATACGACGCACTTTTCGCGCGACCCCAGACCGTTCCAACGAAAAAAGGGAGCTTGCGCTCCCCTTCCGTGAGTCCGTTCACGAGCATTCGTCCCTGATCACTTACGGCTGTGTGTAGCCCGCCTGTTGCGAATAGAACTGGCACGACGTGCAAACCGGAGCTTCAAGGTTCAGCGAAACTGAACTGTCTCCGGTTTGGAAGGTTTCCAGAATCTTGTTCCAGTCGTCCCCTTGCAGCTTGCGGCTGGTGCGGAACGCCTGCAACTTCTGATCGCGATCGATGACAGACACGTGCGGCAACGGCTTGCTGTTAAACAAGCGATGTGTCACTTCGCCCTGTTTCGTCGATGCGTCAATCACGACGACGACATACTTGGCTTCCAGCAGTTCGCGGCGTTGCTGCGTCTTGCGGACTTCCTCAATCGTCACGGGTGATTGCTCACCTTTTTCAGCGGGATTGAGAATCACCAACAGCGGCTTCTTGGACCGCTGAGCTTCTTGATACGCCGGAGCGTAATCAGTGAAGTGAGCGGGGGAGGCATTCGATGCCGCTTGTGCGGCAACTCCAGCAGAGGGATCAAGGAATGCCAACAGGGTCAGTGCATAAAGAGAAACCATGAAATCCGTTTTCCTTCGTCGGGCGGTTGCCGCTCAGGCTGAGTTCCCAGCCAGCCTGCGAGCCCAAAGGCTCTCTCCTGTGCGACCACCGGCGAAATAAAATCCATTTGCTCGCATCGACGTACCCAGCAGCCTGACCCAAGGCTCACAAGCGGCACGTCGAATGAGGCGGAACTGTTGCGGCTCGCCGCCAGACCGTCAAGCAACCGCAGGAATGATTGCCGGACGTGGAATGACCATTGGTCACGACTGAAACGCAGCCCTTTGATCGGTCCCCTGTTTTACCACTACCGGCGCGAAGTACGACAAAGCTTGTGACTGCCTGAAGAAAGACCGCGATGAATTGCGCGACGACCGGAGTTTTCATTGCGACAGAACTGCACGCTTTCGTCGCCGCGAACACATTGACCATCGCGAGACGATAGAGTGAGGCTAAAGACTGGGGTCAGGCACCGGACAACTCTCG
>JANNDA010000328.1:0-1502 GCA_031387195.1 Planctomyces sp.
CATCGCCGCGCCTTCGGCGTCGGAGTGATGTCCATACCAAGCAAAATCCATACGCGGGGTTTAGCGACTCTGGGTGAATAGCGCAATTCTGTTCTCTATGCTATTTTCTAAGGGT
Organism: Planctomyces sp.; assembly: GCA_031387195.1. Lineage (GTDB taxonomy): Bacteria > Planctomycetota > Planctomycetia > Planctomycetales > Planctomycetaceae > SXKJ01. The sequence continues at coordinate 116 of JANNDA010000328.1, forward strand.
GCGGAAAATGGGTTTAACCGCACGCCCCCTTCAAACAGACTGCGTTTGCGACCGCGCGGTCCGCCGGGTTGGCCGACGCTGAAGTGGGTGTCGTAGCCAGTCGCGTTGGCATCGGAATCTCGCTTCCGTGGTCCCGCCTTGGCCGCCGTCGAGTCCGGGCCGTTGTCGCTGGAGAACATCACGATGGTGTTGTCCGCCACTCCCGCCGCTTGCAGCGCATCGAGGATCGTGCCGACCGCGTTGTCGCCATCGGTGATGACAGCGGAATAGACCCGCTTCTGCTCATCGAGATGTTTCCACTTCTCCATCGATTCCGGCGTGGGGACATGCGGTGTGTGGCTCTCGTGCAGCCTGGCGTTGATGAAGAACGGCTTGTCCATGTTCGCCTTGATGAAGGCCGCCGTGTCCTTCGCCGAGTCATGCAATTCCGCCGACGGCCATTCCGCTCCAGAGTTTTGGTGTCGGTGTCAGGACTGGACCCTTCCTGATTCTGCTCGGCGGAATAGGCGAGCGAAGTCAGAAGAAAAGTGGCGAGGATGAAAAGCAACTTCATGGGTGGGTCAACTTTGGGATGTCTTGTCTTGTCTTGGACTGCCTTGGACTGCGACAGCCTGCTGCCGCTTTCCGTCCCGCAGCCTGCTGCGAGACGACTCGACGTGAATTGTTGGCAGCAGGCTCCCTTTTTCAAAGCGGCAGCAGGCTGCCGCAGTCCAAGTCATCTCAGTCCAAGCCATCTCAGTCGTTGTCATCGTCCTCTGTAGCGATCTCGTCGTACTTGAAGCTCACGATCGTCTTAAGCCAAGCCGGCGTCACGGACTCCTTGAACTTCTTCGCGCTGCACCATTTCCAGTCCGAGCCGACCTGCACCAATCCGTGATGAGCAGCATTCTGATGCACATAATTCAGTCGCGCGAGATAGCTCCGCTGAAACGTCAGGTGTGTCTCGCGGAAGTTCTGCCACAGCCGAGTTCGTCCCGACTGATTCTCGCGACGGTTGAGTTCTTTCGTCGTCAAACTGTGCAGCTTCTGGATCATCGCACTGAGCGACTCGGCTCCGTCCACTCCCGGCGGACTGTGCGCAACCAGGTGATAGTGATTCGATAACACGCACCATGCTTCGAGTTGCCAACCGAACTCGGCGCACAGTTCGAAGAGCTTCGCTTCGAACCAGTCCTTCATGTCGTCCTCGGCCAGCAAATGCCGCTTGTCACGAGTGCGTGCCGTGACGAAATAGATCCCGGCCTCCGACAGCCGATGTGGCGGAGCATGTGGCCAATCCAACGTCCCCTTCGCACTTTGTTCGGAAGTTGGCAGGTCCATGAGACGTTCCCTTCGTGTCTTGTCTTGATTTTGGACTGCGGCAGCCTGCTGCCGCTTTGGACTTGGC
>JANNDA010000340.1:0-3405 GCA_031387195.1 Planctomyces sp.
GCGACATGCCGTTCTCAATCTCGGCTGCGATCGGCTTCATTGCACTCTCCGGAGTGGCAGTGCTCGATGACATGATCCTCGTCAGTTACGTCCGGCAACTGCGCCGCACGGGCATGAAGATTCACGACGCCGTGCGCCAAGCGGCGATCACGCGGTTGCGTCCCGTGTTGATGACGACGCTCGTCGCCAGCTTCGGCTTCCTGCCGATGGCACTCTCGACCGGCCAAGGTGCCGAAGTGCAACGCCCGCTGGCGACGGTCGTCATCGGCGGAGTCATCGGTGCGATGGCCATGTCACTGCTGGTGCTCCGCGTGCTGTACCTGTTTTTCGATGCCATCGCTCACGCGATCCAATGGTTCCTGATTCGATACTGCCACATGTCCGAGTCGGTAACGGCCCCGATGCTGGGTCTGCTGGTCGAACACGAAGAGGGCGATTCGCCCTTGGTCGGAGTCAGTGCCAGTGAGCATTCCGAAGAGAAGGAACTCACGCATGTTTGAAGAGGGGCGAGGGATGAGGGGCGAGTGGCGAGCGACAGGCAGTCGCATGGCTGTCGCGCCGCCTTTGATTTCTCGCCACTCATCCCTCGCCCCTCACCCCTGTTTCCCAACCCCCTGTTTCACGAAGGAGACCTTGAGATGACGACACGAAAACTTTGGACGGCTTGCGGCTTGCTCGCGGCGTTGATGTTCGCGGCCAACGGCTGCGGCGAATCGGCCCCCGCGCCGAAACAAGTCGCTCAGACCGACAAGCACGATGACCACGCCGACCACAAGGAAGGCGACGGCCACGATCACGGCAAGGACGGCAAGAAAGAACACGACCACAGCGGCTGGTGGTGTGGCGAGCACGGCGTCCCTGAAGGCGAATGCAGCATGTGCAACTCGAAAGTCGCCGCCGCGTTCAAGGCCAAGGGTGACTGGTGCGACAAGCACGAACGCGCTCAATCGCAGTGCTTCATCTGCGACCCGAAGTTGCAGGAGAAGTTCGCGGCCGTGTATCGCGCGAAGGAAGGCAAAGAGCCGCCAGCCATCGAAGAGGAAGCTCCGGCCAGCGGCGAGAAGAAGTCAGGGACTTAGTCGAGAGACGAGGGCGAGCGATGCGCCACGACCTGATCTCAATGCAAGTGTCAATTTAGAGTGGCTGTGCTTGGCAGTGACGCTTGCGAAGACTTTTCGCAAGCTCACCGCCTGGCTGTCCGAAAAAAAGATGAGCCGCCTTGCGCGGCTGCCCAGGGAGGGGCGATCATGGGAACTCATTGTCTCGCGAGGCGACTCGCTGCGTTTGTGCTCACTCTTGGATTGGCGATTTTCGCCGATGCGCCTAGCGTGCGAGCCGATTGGCCGAAGCTATGGCGCAGTTCCAAACCCAAGGTCACGGTGGCTTCTGCGGCACCAAGTCGCATGGTCAGCGAGACCGCCGCACAACCTTCTGCGGTGAGGCACGCCGCCCACGCAGCTACCACGCCGAAACCGTCAGTGACTCCCGCGTCCGCCACCACGGCGCAGAAGTCGGCTCCCTACGAAGAAGACGTTGTCGTTCCAGGCAAGCCGCGACGGACTGAGACGGTCGATCCGTGTGACGATCCGGAAGATGCGGCCACTCCCGGCATGACGCTTGAGGCTTTGGTGGCGCTCGGTCTGGAGCAGAATCCGCGACTCGCCAAGGTGACCTTTGGCGTCGAGGCCGCACGCGGGCGAGCGTATCAAGCCGGACTGTATCCAAATCCGTTGGTCGCGCTGACATGGGATGAACTGGGCGATGTGCAGGGTCGTTCGGGCGTCAACACGTTGCCGCTGGTGACTCAAGAACTCGTGATGGGCCGCAAGCTGAAGCTCAGCCGCGCCGCCGCCGAACGAGAAGTCGAACAAGCCAGTTGGGGCGTGATGGCCGAGCGGTACGCGATGTTGTCCGAAATCCGCGCGGCCTATTTCGACGTGCTGGCGTTGCAGGAGCGAGTACAGTTGCTGTGCGAGATTCGCGGCTATGGGCGTGACGTCACCAAGACCGTCCGCAGCCTGCGCGACGATGCCAAGCAGCTCGCAGACATCGACGTGTTGCCGGTCGAAGCGGAACTCGCTCGTTACGAAGCGGACGTGGAATCGGCTCAGGCGGAGAAAGCGGCGGCGTACAAACGGCTGGCCGCGCTGCTGGGCGTGCATCGGTTGGCGATCACCAAAGTCGCGGGCCGCCTCGCAGATTATTCGTTCCCGGATTACGACGCTCAGGGCACGCCGATGTATGTGCTCAGCGTCCACCCGGAAGTCCAGATCGCTCAGTGGGGCGTCGAGAAGGCGAAGTTCGTGGTTCAACGAGCGAAGGCCGAGCCGATTCCCAACCTCAGCGTCAACGGCGGCTACGTCCGTCAGAACCAGAACCGTTCCGACGACTACACGCTGGGTGTGAGCGCGTCGATCCCGCTGTTCAATAAGAACCAAGGCAACATCCGCGCGGCCGAAGCGGAACTCTGTGCCGCGATGCAGGAAGTCGGCCGCATCGAGAACGATCTGACGGATCGCGTCGCCACCGCACTGCGCGAGTTCGCTGCCGCTCGCAAGCGTGCGGAAAAGTACCAAGCCGTCGTGAGCAAAGCCGAACAAGCTCAAACCATCGCCACCGAAGATCAACGACGAAACCTTTCGCCGCTGATGGTCCTGGAGCTGCAACGCTCCGCCCGGCAGGCCCGCCTAGAACGTCTCAAATCCATCGGCGACGCCTGGAAAGCCGCCGCCACGATCTCCGGCTTGACGATCGAAGACAACTGGCCGCCGGCCCCGACGAAACCGGCCGACGTGCCGCCAGCCCCGGCGGCTGCCCCGCAATGATTCTTGGATCGGAGCTTTCGCTCCCACCAACAGCGTGGTATTTTCTGCCGAGTCAAATTTGAGGAACAGATGCAATCGCTTGCCCGCAACTTGGTGACTTTGCTGCTGATCGCCGTGATCGCGATGCCGGCGGTGTCGTCTCCGGCGTTGCGGCACAGTCATGCGGACGGGGACAAGTCGCACCAGCATGACGTCGCGACGGTTGAGCGTCACAGTCACGGTGCGGAAGCAACGACGGCAAAGCATTCTCACGAGGATCGGTCGAATCATTCGGCACAATTGCCCGTTGAGCATCTGCATGTGTTCTGGTTTGGCTTCCAGACTTCGATGCCGCTGTCCGCACCAGATCAGTCGGAATCTCCGCGACCGATCGCGAGCGCGGAACAATGGATGCCGCTGATTTCCGAAATCAGTTTGCCGGATGCTGCTCAGGATGGATCGACCATGCTGGCGGTTGATCTCTTCACGCCAACAGGGCTGACGCCGCGATTGCCGGCTCAGTCCGAGGTTCGCCCGCCGCACGAGTCGGCCGTGGCTTTGCTGTGTGACGCTGCGCGCCGTGAGCGCTCCGGTGTCCTCG
>JANNDA010000342.1:0-2949 GCA_031387195.1 Planctomyces sp.
CAAAAATCCCTTTGCGTTCCGCCTTGAACCAGATCGGGATGATCTGGCCCGGAATCGCGTCTTGTTTGATTCGCAAATGCGGCAGGAAGAAAGCGTGCTGCACGTCTTCACTGCGAAGCTGGATCATGACCGCTCGCCCAATCGGCGCGTGCAGGTCATTGACGGCGTAAAGGTCATCGGGCTGCGGCTTCAATTGCAGCTTCTTGCCGGGAGCCGGATAGCGAATCCGCCACTCGAACTGACGAGCCGCCACTTCTGCAATCGGCGTTTCGACGGTTCCTTCGGGGAAGTACGCCTTGACGCGGAAGTCCCGCCACACGTCCATTTGATACAGCGCCAGGAACAGCAGAATCACCGCTGGAGCAACGCTCCAGATCACTTCGAGATTATGGTTACCATGACTGAAGTGCGCCTTCTCATCTTCATTGTGGGCCGCTTTCCACAGGGCGTATCCCAACGCGATCTGCGTTCCGATGAACACGACCGTGATGAGGATCAAAATCAAATAAAACAAGTTGTCGATGCGCTGCCCCAACTCGGTCACCGAAGCTCCGGGAAACCACCAGCCGTAAGCCGGAGATATTCCCGAATAGACGATTGCCGCGATCGGCCAGAACATAAAAAACAAACACCAAAACTTACGCACGATGGCTACTCCAGTAGGCCGGTTGTCAGGCCAGCCGGACGGTCAGATCGAACGACCGCCCTACAAACTAATTTGCGTGTCCGTGTTCCGTCGAATGCTCGGCCACGCTGTGAGGCTTCGGCAACTTCGGAGCCTGTGAGTCATACGGAACCGACAGCGCGTAGTTGACCAAATCCCAAATCTCTTCTTCCAACAATGCCTGCGCGTTACCCGGCATTGGCGTCCCTTTGATCCCCGCGTAAATGCGGCGGTAAATGTCGATCGGCCGTCGTCCGCCCCGATAAATCCCACGTGTCAAATCGCGTGGCTTGATTGGCTGATCCCAAGCATCGAACAGACCTCGCTCCGCATAGACTTCGTTCGTGGCCGGATTCTTCTGGAAGTCCTCAGTCATCGGTCCATTGCCGCGACCAGTCGGCCCGTGGCAGTTGACGCACTTCGCTTTATTTCCCAGAAACAGCACTTTGCCGCGATGCCGCGACTCGGCCGTATCTGGAGTCCGTGGCTTCTTGGGCGTGATCGACGTTCCTTCTTCCTCGGCACCCGACCACTTCTCACCGACTTCGCCCGCGATCTCGTTGACGAAGTTCGGGTATCCCTCGTTGAGGTATGTCTCCAGCGACTTGTCGATCCCCTCGTCCTTCGAGCGGTCTCGCGAGTACTCACCCTTCAATTCGGTGATGAGCCCCTTTTCGATCTCACCGCGCATCGCCAACCATCGCACGTACTCAATGACCGCGACGAGTTCATTCTCCTTCAGCATCGGTACGAACGACGGCATGTAAGTGCCGGGAATCCCCTGAGCGATCACGCGTTTGAGGTCATCGCGAGTCGCCTTGATCGGAGCCGGGAAGGAGCCGGTCGAAGTAAACTTGAACACGCCCAACCGATAGTCACGCGGACGCGGATTGAGATATTTCGCAGTCGTCCCATCGCCGTCGCCACTGACTCCGTGACAGTGCTGGCAATGCCGCGCATACAGTTTGCGACCGTGCCGCAGAAAATGCCCGGCAGCGACGAACGTATCGTCTTTCGCAGGAGCTGACTCCAAAGTTTGCAACGCCTCGAAGACGTTGGCCTTGGGATCGAACTTCGCCAGCAAGACTTGCTTCCCGGCATTGCCACCGGAAGTGAACAACAACCCAGAGCGAGCCAACTCTGGAGATGTCAAACTTTCCAGATCCGATGCCTCGACATTGAAAGTGACCGACAACTTCTGGCCATCGACCGACTTCACAGTCCCTTCCGCCTTGCCGTAATTCACGGGCAGCTTCAACCACGCCACGCTATCCAGCGGCGTTCCGAAGTGCTCATCCAACGTCTTTTGCACGGCCTTCCGAGCTTTCGGAAGCAGTTGCTTTGCCAGCGCCGAGTTCTCGGCAAAGCGAGCTTTTGACGCATCGCCACCACAGCCCGCCAACAGGCCGGCCAGCATCACGGCGATTAAAGTTTGCCAACGCACGCTCACAGGAACATCCTCCGCCACGGATCAAGTTTTCTGACTCGCCGAAGCTCAACGTAGGACATGCACTCTTGCCCGTCTTACCAACAAACCGACGGGCAGGAGTGCCCGTCCTACTTCAATGACTCACCGGCTCTCCGAGGCCGTTCGACTACAGACCAAACTTCGCCGCATCCACCGCGATTTCCACAGGAGGCTGCTCGGCCCCCTTGATCGTCACTTTGAGCTTCCGTTCGAGGAACCCACCTTTGCCACCTTCAGCACGTTCATGCCACAACTTGAACTCGTGAGTCCCGGCGGGCAGATTCTTGATTTCAAACTTCCCGTCCTTGCCGGAGACCGTTCCAAACGGGTGATCCAACGGCAAGTGATAGGCAATCATCCAAGCGTGCAAATCGCACTTCACTTGAAAAGGGTTCTTCTCCGACTTCTTGTAAACCAGGTCGAGCCCCTCGCGTTCCTTCGGCTTCACGGTCGAATTGAACGGGTCATTGCGGCCGGGGAACGTGTGGGTGTTATGGAGAATTGTGTCATCGTTCAACACTTTGACGGACTGCCCCACTTGGCAAATCATGGCATGAGTCGTGAAGACGCAGCCCTTCTGATCAAAGCTTAAAGTATCGCCGGCCTTAGCCACCTTGAACCCAGCCGGAGCCTTGTCGAGAAACACAAACACATTCGCCACACCACCGTCATCCGCGACGACCAACTCCTCACTCAGAATAGCACCATCAGCCGCACAGACCGCTCCATCTTTCGGTGACTGTCCTTTGCCAAAAATCACAGTCTGAGTCGGTTTGTTGCCTTTCAGAGTGACTCGTCCCACAAAAGAACCAGAGCC
>JANNDA010000375.1:0-3941 GCA_031387195.1 Planctomyces sp.
CTTGCGGATCGGCTCGATGCAACGCAACAGAGCGACGCCGCCGCCGGGGAGGATGCCCTCTTCAACAGAGGCTCGCGTCGCATGGAGTGCGTCTTCCATGCGGGCTTTGGTTTGCTTCATTTCGGACTCAGTCGCAGCACCCACCGAGATGATCGCCACGCCGCCGGTCATTTTGGCCAGCCGCTCTTGGAACTTCTCGCGGTCGTACTCGCTCTTCGTCCCTTCGATCTGCGTGCGAATCTGATCGACGCGAGCCTTGATCTGCTTCTGATCGCCAGCACCATCAATGATCGTGCAGTTGTCTTTGGTGATCTCGACCTTCTTGGCTCGGCCGAGCTGCTTCAACTCAACGCTTTCCAAGGTGATGCCGAGGTCTTCGGAAATCAGTTGGCCGCCGGTCTGAATGGCCATGTCACCGAGCATCGTCTTGCGACGATCGCCGAAGCCAGGAGCCTTGACGGCCGCGACTTGCAACACGCCTCGCAGCTTGTTGACGACCAGAGCAGTCAGAGCCTCGCCATCGACGTCTTCCGCGACGATCAACAGCGGCTTGCCTGACGTGGCAACCTTCTCCAGCACCGGCAACATGTCGCGGAGGTTGGAGATCTTCTTTTCGAACATCAGGATGAAGCAGTCTTCCAGAACGACCTTCATGTCGGTCGGGCTGGTGACGAAGTACGGGCTGATGTAGCCCTTGTCGAACTGCATCCCTTCGGCGAGCGACAACGTGGTTTCATTGCCTTTGCCTTCCTCGACGGTGATCACACCATCGCGGCCGACCTTCTCCATCGCGTTGGCAATCAAGTCGCCGATCGCTTTGTCGTTGTTGGCAGAGATGGCTCCGACTTGAGCGATCTCGGCCTTGCTCGTCACCGGCTTGACCAGCGACTTGAGGTGCGTGATCGCCGCTTCGACAGCCTTTTCGATGCCGCGTCGCACGACCATCGGATTGGCACCCATCGAGACGGAGCGGAGGCCCTCGTCGTAGATGGCTCGCGCCAAAACCGTCGCGGTCGTCGTACCGTCGCCAGCCACGTCGCTGGTCTTGGTGGCCACTTCGTTGACCAGCTTCGCACCCATGTTCTCATACGGGTCTTCGAGTTCGACTTCCTTGGAAACCGTCACGCCGTCTTTGGTGACGACGGGGTTTCCAAAGCTCTTGTCGATGATCACGTTGCGGCCGGTCGGCCCCATCGTGACCGCGACCACATCGGCCAACTGCTTCACACCGCGCTGCAATTTCAGCCGCGCTCGGTCATCGAACCGAAGTTGCTTAGCCACGGAAGGCTCCTTGAATTTCTTTGGAGTGCGGCGGCTCGACACCGCTTTGGAATTTTTGGAGTGCGGTGTGTCAGCACCGCTTTGGATTATTTTTGCGTTTCGACAACGCGGCATCGCGACGAACTTCGGAGTGCGATGGTTCGCCGCTTTGGATCTAACGGGGGATCGCAATTTGCGACCAATCCAAAGCGGTGCTGACACACCGCACTCCAAAGGAACTACACAACCTTCGCGAGAATATCACTCTCACGGAGGATTTTGACTTCCTTCTTCTTCTCGATCTCGATGTCGGTGCCGCCGTATTTGGCGAAGAGCACTTCGTCACCGATCGCCAACGCCACCGGGCAACGTTCGCCGCTCTCAAGCAACCGGCCTGGGCCGATCGCAATCACGCGACCGCGTTGCGGTTTCTCTTTGGCACTGTCCGGAAGCACGATGCCTCCAGCGGTTGTCTGCTCGGCACTCAATGGTTCGACGACCACACGATCATCCAAGGGATTCAATTTCATGCTGCGAACTCCTATCAGAGAATTTCAAATTTGAGATTTGAGATATCAGAAACACGCATTGCGATCGACTACATCATGCCGGGCATTCCCATGCCACCCATGCCGCCGCCCATGCCACCCATCCCGCCCATATCGTGGTGGTCGTCGTGATGGCCGTCTTTGTCTTCCTTCTTGGGCTCGTTGACCACGATGCACTCGGTGGTCAGCAGCAGGTTGGCCACGCTGGCTGCGTTCTGCAGAGCACAACGAACCACCTTGACCGGATCGACGACACCGAAATCAAACATGTCGCCGTACTTGTCGTTCAGGGCGTCGTAGCCGTAGTTCGCGTCGGTTGACTTGCGAACGCGGTTGGCCACCATCGCTCCGTCGAGACCCGCGTTCTCGGCAATCATCCGCAACGGCATGTCGAGCACGTTCTTCACGAGCGACACACCATGCTGCTCATCGCCACCGAGCTTGAGCTTGTCCAACGCGACTGCAGCTCGCAGCAACGCCACTCCACCGCCGGGAACAATTCCCTCTTCGATGGCTGCACGAGTTGCGGACAAAGCATCGACGAACAAATCCTTACGTTCCTTCATCGCGGTTTCGGTCGCGGCTCCGACGTTGATCTGAGCCACACCACCGGCCAACTTGGCGAGCCGCTCTTGCAGCTTCTCACGGTCGTATTCGCTCTCGGTCTTCTCGACTTCGGCGCGAATCTGAGCACAGCGGCCTTGGATCGCGTCCTTCTTGCCGGCACCTTGAACCACGGTCGTGTTCTCGGCGTCGATGATGATCTTCTTGGCGACACCGAGATCAGACAGCTCGACAGCTTCGAGCTTGATTCCCAGGTCTTTGAAGATGGCCTTGCCGCCGGTCAGGACCGCGAGGTCTTCCAGCATCGCCTTGCGACGATCGCCGTAACCCGGAGCCTTCACGGCCGCCACCTTGAGGATGCCGCGCATCTTGTTGACGACCAGAGTCGCCAGCGCTTCACCTTCGAGGTCTTCGGCGATGATCAGCAACGGGACGCCAGCCTTGGACGTCTTCTCCAACAGCGGCACCAGATCGCGAGCGGCAGTGATCTTCTCTTCGTAGATCAGAATGCGGCAGTTTTCCAGCACGACTTCCTGAGCGTCTTCGTCGGTCACGAAGTGCGGCGAGAGATAACCTCGCTCGAACTGCATGCCCTCGACAAGATCGATCTCGGTCTCCACTTGGCGACCTTCTTCGATCGTGATCACGCCATCCTTGCCGACTTTCAAGAAGGCTTCCGCCAGCTTGGAGCCGATCGTCATATCGTTGTTGCCAGCGATCGACGCGACGGTTTCGAGTTCTTTTTTGTTCTTCTCATTGATCGGCTTGGCGAGCTTCTTGAGTTGCTCAACCACCGCTTCAACGGCGGCATTCACGCCGCGGCCCAGCGACATCGGATCTGCACCCGACGCGATGAACTTGATGCCTTCGCGATAGATCGCTTCGGCGAGCACGGTTGCGGTCGTCGTCCCATCGCCGGCAACGGCGTTGGTCTTCGAGGCAACCTCTTTGATCAACTGAGCGCCCATGTTCTCGAACGGGCATTCGAGCTCGATGTCCTCAGCGACGGTGACACCGTCCTTCGTGACCTTCGGAGCCCCCCACCCCTTGTCGAGCACCGCGTTGCGACCGCGAGGCCCCAACGTGCTGGCGACAGCACGAGACAACTTGGAAGCACCTTCCAGAAGACTCTTACGAGCTTCATCATCAAAAACCAACATCTTTGCCACAGCTTCTCCCTCGATCGAAAGACTCGGGCGTTCTGGCCGAAGAGCCCACCAAATGCTTGCTCCCAGAACGACAACGTCCTCGGACACCCGGCAGGCAGACAATTCATTGCGAGTGTCGCCGCCGGGAAGCAATCGCCGTGCCGCCATCGCCTGTTGCCGTAAGAGCTGATGATGCCAGAGTTTTTGAAACCGACGTCAGCCGCTGCTACCACCGTTCTCCCTGTCAACTTGGCAGAGAACGGTCTATTGCCGTCCGACGATCTGCCGCGCGGCCGCGATGTTACAGTGCCTGGCCCTCGCGGGCTGCTCGTTGACGGTCACGCACCGTCACCACGCAGGCTTCCCGTGTTGCGTTGATCTCCTGTGTCCACATGCCGTCGCCAGTACCCCGGTGAGACCG
>JANNDA010000457.1:0-2752 GCA_031387195.1 Planctomyces sp.
ATTGCTCGCGAGGACGCCAAGTTGCAAGCCAAAGCTGAGCATCTCACGCGGCAAATGCGACAATTAGGTATGCCACTTGAGGAGGCCGCGACGGCCACCTTGCCTGCGTCCGACCCGCCCGCAGAAGGTCAACAAGGCCGCCGGTGGATGCAGTTTTTGCAGCGATCTTCCACGCCGCATCCTCCCACCGAGGGGTGATCAATCTCAGTCATTGATCGGCGTCTGACATTCCAATAAGTAGGCCGGCAAAGAAACGTGCGCAGGCGAGCGGGACGGCGTCACGTTTCGCCTGGCTGACAGTTGCATCTTTGATCGCTGGGCGAGATTGTGACTCGCCAGTCTTGGCTCGGACAGGGGACGTTCCGGTAGCCATCGTGACAAACTCAGCGAGGAAACCATGCCAATCGTACGACGACTGTTCTGTGGACTGATCTGTTTGGGAATCATGGCCATCACGGCTCATGCGGAAAACTGGCCGGGCTGGCGTGGGCCGCGCGGCGATGGGTCGAGTGCCGAATCCTCAGTCCCGGTGACTTGGAGCGAGTCGGAGCACATCGCTTGGAAAGTGAAGATCCCGTATGGCGGACATTCTTCGCCGGTCGTTTGGGATGACCGCATCTTTCTGGCCGGAGCGAACACCGACAAAGACAACCCCAGCCGCGTGCTGATGTGCCTCGACTTCAAGTCCGGCAAGTCGCTGTGGGAACGAGTCATTGTCGAAGCGCCGTTGGAGAAGAAGCACAAGCTCAATAGTTGGGCGTCGGGGACTCCGGTCGTCGATGGTGAGAAAGTTTACGTCGCCTTTTTCGATCAAGGACAAATGCTGGTCGCGGCACATGACCTCGACGGGAAGGAAGTCTGGAAGGTTCGACCCGGCGTCTTTTCCTCCGTACATGGATTCTGTTCGTGCCCGGTCGTGTTCAAGGATTTGCTGATCGTGAATGGCGATCACGACGGGGAGTCCTACATCACCGCGCTGAAGCGGACGACGGGCGAAACCGTCTGGAAGACTCTTCGCGAGCACAAGACCCGCAGCTACTGCACGCCGCTGATTCGCGAGATCGACGGTCGCACGCAAATGATGCTCTCCGGCAGCAAGTGCGTCGCCAGTTATGACCCGCATACGGGCAAGCAGCTTTGGATGCTCGATGGCCCGACGGAGCAGTTCGTGGCCTCGCTGGTCTACAACAAAGGCTTGATCTTCATGACCGGCGGCTTCCCCGATCATCACGTGATGGCCATCGACCCGCGCGGCAGCGGCAAGATCACCAACGAGTCGCACGTGAAATGGCACTACACCAAAGCAGACAGCTACGTCCCCTCGCCGATCGCCTGCGGCGATTACTTTCTCATCGTTTCCGATGGTGGTATCGGCACGTGCTACGAAGCGGAGTCCGGCAAAATTCAATGGCAAGAACGCCTCGGCACGCACTACAGCGCGTCGCTCGTCACCGCCGGTGGCTTGGTTTATTTTCTGGACGACAACGGCCTCATGAAGGTCATCAAGCCAGGTGCGACGCTGGAAGTCGTCTCGGAAAACAAGCTTGCCGAAGAGACGTATGCATCCCCTGCAATTAGCCAAGGCAAGCTGCTGATCCGCGGAACTGACTCGCTGTACTGCATCGAGTGAGTTGGTGGAACACCCGTGGCCGCTTCCAGCACGTTTCGCCAATAGGCCGGCACGCTTTGGGAGGCGGCTTGATAAAGCGCCTCCAGTGGCAGGTTGATGTAGCCGCCACGGGTCAAAAATAAGCGGCATGTCGATAAGTTTGTCACCGACAGCGAAGGGTTCCAAAATGGACGGGCATCGTGAGATCTCCAGTTGGCGATATCACACCAACAGCCGCCCCGCGTAGCCGACGCAGCGGGTTGTATCGCCGCTCGCAGCAGCAGAGGTCGCATAGCCGATCTCGATGGATTGATGCAGATTGCCGAGCTTCTTGAGTGTCTTCATCACGATCACCGCCGGGATGAGGCCGCACATGCTGATGTGGTGGGACTGGCACGTCCCGAACAAGGCGTCTTCGTTCAACCGATCGAACTCGGCGAGGGCGAGCGTGTCGAGGCGGCGTGTTTCACCGTCGTTCGCGTAGTGATTCATGTCGCTGGAAATCAGCAGCAGCGGTGGTTCCGACAGCTTGCTGATGACGTCGGCTAAGCCGGTCGCGAATTGATCGCAGCGGTCGAGGTTGCCGCCGCTGACGCAGATGCCGACGACTTTCGTTTGCGGCGCAAGACGATGGATGATCGGCAACTCAACTTCGATCCCGTGCTCTTGTTGATGGGCCGCCGCATCGAGCTGTAATCGGGGGATCGCCGCTGCCAGCGCGCGAGCCAGTTCAGGATCAGACTCCAACTGTCCGCCGGGGAATGACCATGTCCGATGTGGCGCGACGGACCATTCGATGCCGTTCGCGGTGTGCTTCGGACCAAGGATGATCACTGTGCGCGGTATCTCAATCCGCTTGAGCACGTCGGCAGCCAGCTTGCCGGAGAAGATCCAGCCGGCGTGAGGGACCATCGCGGCGGAGACTCGTTGTTTCACGGCGTCACCGGCCAACATGCGATCCAACTCGGCGGCAACGCTCGCGGCATCGCCCGGATAAAACCGACCGGCGACCGCAGGGGGCCGCACGTCAGCACCGGCGACGGGCTTCGGAGTCATCTCGATCACAAATCGCTCGCGAGTCGTCATGACTCTCATGCTGAAGATCTGAGCCCACTCCGGATTGCTGACCTGAGCCGGTTCGCT
>JANNDA010000478.1:0-18664 GCA_031387195.1 Planctomyces sp.
TTCCAGCAACCCGGTGGGATGCTGCCAGACGGCGGAGAGGCCATCAATCCGACCGGGACATTTCGCGAGATACGTCAATGCGCCGATCATGATCAACGGAGCGGTCTCGCCCATCGCTCGCGACAACGACAGGATCACGCCGGTCATGATGCCGGGCATACCAGCGGGCAGAACTTGATACCGAATCGTCTGCCATTGCGTCGCCCCCAAAGCATACGAGGCCGTGCGAACGGATGACGGGACCGCGCGCAGAGCTTCTTGAGCGGCCACGATCACCGTCGGCAGAACCAGCAGCGACAACGTCAATGCGCCAGAGATAACCGATCGCTCAAACGGCAACGGTATCGACAGCATCGCGAAGCCGAGATTCAAATCCAGCACTTTGCCGTCATGTCCAAAAAGGCCGAACATCCGCACGAAAACCGTCAGTCCGAGGATGCCGTAAACGATCGACGGCACCCCCGCGAGGTTTGACAGGTTCACTTGGATGATGCGCTTCCAGCGTCCTTCGTTGGAATACTCCTCCAAATAGATCGCCGCTCCGACACCCACCGGCACGGTGGTTAACGCGACAAACACCAGCAACCACAGACTGCCCCACAGTGCCGCTTTGATACCGGCCTTCTGTGGAATGCGCGAGTCGTAACTCGTGAGAAACCGGCTGCTCAGAGGTCGCGGTGATAAGACCGCGTTGGCCTTTGCATCGGTTTGAGCCGCAGCCACGCGTTCAACGGCATCCGCATCAGGAGCCGGCCAAGCCATCGCCTTCCAACCAATGCTCAGCAACAACAACAACAGCACGACCATGCCAAACCATGTCGAGCCGCAACACAGCCATTCAAAGGCTTGTCCGATTCGGTGCCGCTTAGCCAACGCAGGCTCACGAAGATTCCCGGAGACACTCATTCGTAGACCTCCCGGAATCGCTTCAAGACCCATTGAGCCAGCACGTTCATCGACAACGTGATCACAAACAGCGACAGCGCGACCGCGTACAAGCTCTTGTATTCCATTGACCCCGCTTCCGTGTCGCCCAGGCTGATGTTGACGATGTAAGCGGTCATCGTCTCCATGCCGCGAAAAGGATTAAGCGTGAGTCGCGGTTGTTGCCCGGCAGCGATCGTCACCGCCATTGTCTCACCAATCGCGCGAGCGATCGCTAATAAGAATGACGCGAGTATCCCCGAAAGAGCCGCCGGTACGACGACCTTCAGTGACACATCATATTTTGTGGAACCGAGAGCATAGCCCGCTTCACGCAAGCCGCGTGGGACCGCTCGTAAGGCATCTTCGCTCAACGAGCAAACAGTCGGAATGATCATCACACCGACCACAATGCCGGCGCTCAGCGCGTTGAAGATATCGACGTTGAAACCCAGCCAAGTCTGAAAGATCGGACGCAACAGATACGGAGTCACGAACACCAGCGCGAAGTAACCGTAAACGACCGTCGGGATGCCGGCCAGAATTTCCAACACGGGCTTCACGATCCGCCGCATCTTTGGCTTCGCATATTCGGACAAGTAGATCGCGCTCGCCAAACCAATCGGCAGCCCGATCACACCACCCAGTCCAGCAATGACAAAAGTCCCACACAGGAGTGGCAAAATTCCGAACCGAGGCTTATCGGGATGCTGTGGAGCCCAAACGGTGTCGAACAAGAAGTCTATGACCGACACCGACTGAAAAAATGCCGTCCCGGCAAACGAGTAAATGGCCTCGTTAAACAAGACCACGATGATTCCCGCCGTCGTCAACAACGACAGGGCTCCGCAGAGAAATAACGTCAACCGAATGACTTGTTCGCGAGCGCGCGTCCAAGAAAAACGCCGAGTCAATGAACTTGGCCGCTTCGCGAGGATCGTCGGTGATGTTTGAGCGACTGACACATCGCACTCCGATGGAATTGATCTCCCCCCACCAACACGTTGTCGGCAGGGACAAGAAGCCGCAGAAAATCGGTATTCCCAATATCAATTGGCCAGCGCGTCGCTCAGCGCTTTTCTGGCGGCGTTCAATTCCGGGACCGGAAGTTGAACATAACGAACCGTCTTGACCCAGGATTGGCCATCATTGAGGAAGTACTTCACGAACTCAGCGACCTGCGAATTCTTCAACGACGCTTTGTTGACGTAGATGTAAAGCGGACGTGAGAGCGGTTTGTACGAGCCATCCAAAATTGTCTCTTCGGTCGGAGCAACTGCGGCTGCAACATCATCACCAGCAGCAATTGAGACCACCTTGAGCTTGCTCTTGTTCTCAACGTAGTAGGCGTAGCCAAAGTAACCCAAAGCGAGCTTGTCTCCCGCAACACCCTTCACGAGCACGTTGTCGTCGGTGCTGGGTGTGTAGTCGGTACGGCTCGATTTCGATTTGCCGACAATTGCTTCGGTGAAGTAATCAAACGTGCCCGAGGCATGATCAGCACCGTAGAGGCCGATCTCTTCGTTCGGCCAAGTGGGATCAAGTTCGTTCCATTTCTTGATCTTACTGTCAGGGCTCCAGAGGGCTTTGAGCTGAGCGACGGTCAACGCTTTGCACCAGTCGTTTTGTGGGTTCACGACAACCGACAGGCCGTCGATCGCCACTTTCAATTCCACATATTCGACGTTCGACGCCTTGCAGGCTGCGATTTCCGCTGGCTTGATCGGACGGGAAGCGTCCGCGATATCGAGCTTGCCTTCGGCAAATAACTTCAAACCGGGACCAGTCCCCGATTCGCCGACGCTGATATCAACGCCCTTGTGCAGGTTCATGAACTCTTCACCCATTGCCTGCGAAATTGGGTAAACGGTGCTCGACCCATTGATCGTGATTTTTCCGGAGAGTTCCACAGTCGGCTGACTGTCAGTTTTTTCAGCCGGCTCCCCAGCCGATTCGCGAACCGAACATCCGGCCGCTTGAGCGACCACAAACAACGAGAGCCACAGCGTGCGTTGCAAGAACAATGGCATAAAACCCTCACCGAAAATTTGACGTCGAAAATCTTCAAGACTTTTTGAAGCGGTCGCAGACTAGATTTCAACGGTGAAGAAGTTGAACGCCCGATTGTTAAGAAATCGTGAAGCCGTGATTGTTTTCCGGTGCGTCAATCAAACGAGAGCTCGCGCGGACGTTAGCGTGGCTCGCAGCCATGACTTCCTCGAATCGTGGGAATAATCTGACGACGGCGTGGCTCAATGAACGGAGAGAGGTCGGTCAAACCAGTGCTTTTTCACTTCTTGATTTTCGGGTTCGCCAGATGATCAGGAATGCGCTAGCCCAAATTATTCAAGAAGAAACCACGGATCACACGGATGTCACGGAGTCATCAGGATCTTGGTTGCGCGACAGCAAAACAGACTGTCGAAACTACTGATGGCGAATTCTCGACGCAACTTCCTTCATCCCTGAATCATCCGTGAACTCCGTGTGATCCGTGGTGAATAATCCCAGCCAGTGCCGCAATCCGGGACATGTTTTAAACTTGTCTGCCTTCATCCGCAGGAAGTCCGATTTTCCTGCGGATGGCAATGCCGGCCTGCGGATGAAGACAAATGCAAAGGCAAACTCAGGCAGATGAATTCGCCAGCCGTGTCAAAAAGGAGCAACCATGTTGACTTCGCCAGCCGTGAAAGTGCGCGTCGCTGTCTCATCAGCCGCTTTGACTTTGATCGTCTTGGGATGTGGTCAGCCGGTTCGTGAGGATCGGACGATCGAGTTTTCCCGCGATGGACAGCAAGTGACCTTTCAACATGGCAACGAAGGGGTCTACGTCGCCAACTCCAACGGCGGCACAGCGACGAAGATTTTTCAACCGGACGAGAAAGTCGTGGCGACCAGTCGGCCATTGACCAGTCCCACGGACGGACGAATTCTCTTGACGACCGCGAAGCGGATCGATGACACAGATCCGTCGTCGTCACTCGCCACTGTCCCGGTTCCAGCGGATGGGCGGATCGTCAGCGAAGTTCCGGTGCGCTTCACGTGCTGGCTGCGAAATGAACCAGTCGGTGATCAACCCGCCGAAGTGAAGGAGCTATTTCGGGCGACGTGCGGTCATGTCGGTTATGTCTCAGCCGGGCTTGCCGTCCGTTGGCATCCCGATGGCAAGCACGTGTTATTCCTCGCCGCACTTGAGGGCGATCCGGTAAAGCATTCGGTCTTTGAGTTCGACATCGAGTCGCAACAAACGCGCCGCGTTTTTCCACAGGCCGGTATTGCAGTGCTGTGTGATTGGACTCCGAACGGCACCGCATTGGTTTGCGCCGTGGGTGAGAATCATGCCAATATCTTTACCGAACCAGTCGTCAGCGGAATTTGGATCGGCCAACCGGGAGAGGCGGATTCCTGGTGGCGCGTGCCGGAGTCGGAGCAGTTGTCGCAAGGCGAACTCCCCTCGCTGATCGAACGGCTGCGTGCGAGTCGCCCGTCGTGGACGCGAGATGATTCGCAGTTCGCATTCGTTTCACAGATCGCAAGCGATCCGCAACCGGCGGATGATTTGAAAAAAGAGAACAGCAAGCATCGGCTGCATCGAGTCGAATATGCCAGCCGAAAACTCAGCACAATCACCGAGTCGGATGGCCCCATTTCTGATCTGTACTGGTCCGCAGATGGCCAACGCTTGGGATTCATCACGCGTACTACGGACGCCCCCGCATCGCTCAGAATTCTTGAACCGACCGGAGCGATTTCGGACGTGGCGACCAGTCAGCCGATCCGGAAGTTCGCCGGGTTCGATGTGACCAGTCGGCGTCTGGCTTATGTGGCGGTCAGCCCGATGATCCCTCCGCTCAATTCGACGTGGTGGGCGTTGTTGTTGTTACCTGATCCGTTGGCTCGCGACAGTGTCTGGATTACCGATGCCAACACGGCCAATTCGGGAACTGAAATTTTCTCCGGCACGCGAGTCACCTTCCCGCTCTGGTCGCCGACCGAAGAGCGACTGTCGTTGTGGCTGACCTTCACGCCGCAGTATCGCTCGCTGCTCTCGATTTTCCGGCAGTGGGGCCTCTGGCCGGGAGACCCAGCGGCAACGATTGACGTCCGCACGGGCGAAGTTTCTTGGCTGGCGGTGACCCCGCAAGAAGAACTTCAGGTCGGCCATTTTCATCTGCTGAAACACGATAATGCCGAAGCCTGGCGTTGGTACGCACTGGCTCGCAGCAAACTGCCCGCCGCAAAACCGCCGCAGAATTGGACCGAGTTCACGCAGCGAGTCGGTGCTCCGGAGAACTCTCAGGTCTTTGAGTACCTCTGTTTGAAGCGGCTCGGTCGTGACGACGAGGCACAAGCCAAGTGGCAGGAGTTCGAGCGGAATTTCTTCCCGGCGATTGCTCCACAAAAGCCAGACTCCCCCGCGCCGGATATTGCCGACAATTTTCTCGAAGCAATGGGGCCTCAAGCGGAACTGCTGAAGCACTTGGTTCATGACCTCTATGTTGCCGAGGTCTTTCTAAGCGTCGATGCCGTGGACGACGCGCGGTCTCACTTCCGTGCCGACCCACCGCCGGCCGCTGATGACAACGCGAAAATGAGTCGAGCGATTGTGCTCGCACAACTGCTCTTGATCGCCGGCGATCGTGACGGCTATCTGTCGCACTGCACGGACACCGTGCTGCCACTCGCGATCGCGCGGTGGACGCCTTCCCTTGATCAACAACAAGAGAGTGCGAATTCCGTACTTCAGTTTGCGGCGGGATTGTGCCTGGCCCCCTTGTTTCGCTCGGATTTCTACAGCTCAGTTTCCGATCGGACATTGCAAGACAACCTGCCAAAATGGAACACCCAGCGAGACCACCTGAAGCACGGCCTGCCTGCCGTGGCTGTCGATCTCATGCTGCGTGCCGCTGCTTTGAAACAAGACAACGAAATCGCTGTGAAAAAGGCCGAAGAGCGAATCGCCAGCAACCCCGCCGGACGCGAACTCTTCGCCGATAAGCCGATCGACGACGTGATTGCCAGATGGTTCGAGTTATCACGAATGACTCTCAATCCAATGAGGCCGTGATTCCATCGGCGGGATTTTGCGTTCCCGAAACACGGACTACTGGAACTCGATGCCGGCCAATACTTGAAACTGGCGATTGAGCACCGCAGACTGCTGCCCGTCGTGCGGCTTGAATGAAGCCATTCACGATGATGACCACGAACTCCGGCAGTGATTTTGATGTTGGCTCACTTTTCTCACCACCGATTCACAAACGCCCGCGCAGCTCACACGGCTGCGAGAGTTGGCCGTTGTCGTGTGTGGTGCGCGATTGTGTTGTACGTGATGACTTCAGTCGTTTGGCCCTTCGAGACGGTCTCCGCATCTGGCCCGAAGATCGGTCAGCGATCAGGTTGCCGTTGCTCGGCGAAGAAGAAGTCAAGCGGAACTTGCTGCTGTGCGAAACCCAACAAGATCGCTTCGCCGAAGAGCGTTGAACCGTCTGAAAAGCGTTGCTGTGCCCCGGTGATGGCAAAAGTTTCGCCGCCCGAAAGCCAATCGTTTTGCGGATCAAAAGTCTCAACGCCATCGAAACATCCCGCTCCGGTTGCCCTCGGCTGGAACGCTTGCGATTGTCCGACTGAGCCAGGATCAACGTTGGCTCCTGTTTTTCAGCCGCGAGTCTGCCCGCAAACGGATCTCGCCTGGATGCCGATCGCCTCGAAAGCGGAGTATGTCGCACCGACGCGGTGCTGGATTGGTGCTGAATTAGATCCCCCCACTCCGCCGCCAAAGATTGTCCTCTGACGCTCCCCCCTTGGAGTGCGGCCGCTCAACGCCGCCCTGGATCAATCGCGGACATATGTCGCCGAAATTCTGAGCGACGAGGTCGTGGCAAAAACGTAGCACAGGCGGCTCGCCTGTGATTTCACTTAATGGAGCGAAGAAGAACAACTCCGTAGACCGGTTTTTCAAACCGGTCAAACTGAATCGGCCGGTTTGAAAAACCGGGCTACGAAAACACGAAGTCATTTTTCCTCGCCCCCTAAAACGTGAAGTCACCGAAGAGCACAAGCAGGCGAGCCGCCTGCTCTACGATTCTCTGCCGCCGATCCAAAACGCACTCCCAGGAGTCGAGCGTCTGACGTTGTCTTTTTCCTGCCCACCCCAAGACGTCAGAGGACTTTCTTTCCATGAATCCCAGGACCAACCTTTCTCGACCGCGACTCACTCACGGATTTACGTTGATCGAGTTGCTGGTGGTGATCGCCATCATCGCCATCTTGATCGCACTACTCTTGCCCGCCGTACAACAAACTCGTGAAGCCGCTCGACGGAGTCAGTGCAAAAACAATCTCAAGCAAATCGGGCTCGCGCTGCACAACTATGAAGCGAGCCATCTTTGTCTGCCGTCAGGGCGCGTCAACTTCCCCAAAGTTTTCTCCGCTCAAGCTCAGTTGTTGCCCTACATCGACGGCGGAAATTTACGCAGGCTTCTCGACTTCAACACGGCTCCGACGTTCTGTGAGCCTTGTTCCCCGATGACGACAAACGACGTTGCCGCACGCACTGTCGTGCCGATCTTTCTTTGTCCCAGCGACACCAACATCGTGCCGAACTCTGTGTTCGCACCGACGAACTATGCCGGTTGCATCGGCAGCGGAGTCGGAGCGAGTGCTTCGATTAAGACGGGGGACGGCGTGCTTTACTCCGGCTCCGGGACTCGGTTCGCAGACATCAAAGACGGACTGTCCTCAACAGTGGCCTTTGGCGAAAGCACCGTCGGGCCGGGAGGCAAACCCTCGTCACCCACCGGTGGACCTCCGCAAGATGCCACGGTTGAAGTCCTGGAACTGACGGGAGCTACTGTCACAACTGACGCTGCTTGCGTGCCCGGTGGCAGCGCTGTGTGGTCCGGTCTGCGTGGAGCGAAATGGTTGAACGGGCATTACGGCGACACGCTCTACAACAACTACTATCAACCGAACTCGCGACGGTTCGACTGCGGCAACGCGAGTCATAACTTCGGCCTCACAGCCGCTCGCAGTCGTCACAACGGCGGCGTGCATATCACACTGTGCGACGGAGCCGTGCGATTCGTCAGTGACAAAGTCGATCTCGCGATTTGGCGTAATCTGGCAACTCGCGCCGGACGAGAAGTCGTCATCGAGTTCTAGCGCGGCGAAGCCGTAGAAGTAACCCGAAGCGTGAGCGAGAGCGGGCGTTCCAAAAAACTAGGAATTCAGCTTCTCTTGAAGCGCCCGCCTTTGCTCACGCTTCGGGTTACTTTGAAAAAAGTTGCGCGGCGGTGAGCGTGTTCCGCAGCAATGTTGCGATCGTCATCGGGCCAACTCCACCGGGGACGGGAGTGATCGCGCTCGCGACTTGAGAGACGGCGTCGAAATCGACATCGCCGACCAGTTTGT
Organism: Planctomyces sp.; assembly: GCA_031387195.1. Classification (GTDB taxonomy): domain Bacteria; phylum Planctomycetota; class Planctomycetia; order Planctomycetales; family Planctomycetaceae; genus SXKJ01. The sequence continues at coordinate 8,338 of JANNDA010000478.1, forward strand.
CGCCCTCTCGATTGATGCCGACGTCGATGACGACAGCTCCCGGCTTGATCATGTCGGCCGTCACGAAGCGTGCTTTGCCAATCGCCGCGATGACGATGTCCGCTTGACGGACGATCGCGGCAAGGTCGCGCGTGCGGCTGTGGCAAATTGTGACGGTTGCATCGGCGATCGCTCCGCGCTGAACCAGTAACATGGCCATCGGCTTGCCGACGATCTCGCTACGACCGAGCACGACGGCATGGGCTCCAGCCGTGGGAATGTTGTATTCGGCGAGCAGTCGCTGACACCCCGCCGGCGTACACGGCAAGAATCTCGGCCGACCTTGAACGAGCAGGCCGACATTGTGCGGATGAAAACAATCGACATCTTTACTCGCGGAGACCGCGTCCAGAATGACTTGCTCGCGAATATGCTTCGGCAACGGCAGTTGGACGAGAATGCCGTGAACCGTCGAGTCACCGTTCAACTCCTCGACGAGATCGAGCAACTGCGTCTCTGTTGTCTCGATCGGCAGCCGGTGCAACGAACTCTTGAGCCCGGCCTTCTCACACGCTTTTTGTTTGTTACGCACATAGACCGCGCTGGCGGGATCATCTCCAACCAACACCGCCGCGAGATGCGCGATGATCCCCGTGGACTGCTGAAAGGCCGCCGAGTCTACTGCGATCTCCGCCGTCATCCGCGCGGCGACCGCTTTTCCATCAATGATCTGTGCCGTCATGTGTGCTCCCAAAAGCAAATCTCAAATGGCCGATTTGAAATTTGAGATCTCAAATTTCAAATCAGGAATTTCAATGGACGAATTCAAGCAGCCACAGCGTCCCCTGCAAGGCTGCGGCGGCGAACGCTCCGGCCAACAGGTCGTCAGCCATGATCCCCCATCCGCCGGGAAGACGTTCGAGCTGGCTGATCGGCCACGGCTTGGCGATGTCGAACACTCGAAACCAGACAAAACCGATTAGCCCAGTTTGCCATGTCACGATCGTTCCCACAAAGACGATCGCGAACGCAACGATCTCATCACACACGACGAATCCGGGGTCTTCGCAACCTCGCCGAAGTGCCACGCGGTCAGCAGCGATGACTCCGATGGCAATGCTGGCCAACGTCAGTGCGACGCCCTCCCAGACGGGGCGATCAAGGCATTGCCAAGCGGCAACCAGAATCGGACCAAGGAGACTGGCCACCGTGCCGGGAGCCTTGGGAAATAAGCCGATGCCCGCACCCGTCGCGTAGATCCAAGCCAGTGCATCGAGCCACTTCGGCCAAACTGCGATCGCGGATTTTGGGTCTGCTTGGTCGATGAATTGTGATGGAAGGTGCTCGCTCAAAGGCTCTCTACTCATGACAAAACACCGCCACTACACTCCGCCAAGAACCGAACAATTTAGGGAATTGCCACGCGGCAACTCGCTGAATTTGAGTCATTAAAAATTGAGTCTGATGAGCTTCAGGGAGTGTCTCGATGTCCGATGAACCGCAGCTTAGCAAGATCGAATTCCTCAAGGCAGGCAGCCGACAACTACGCGGAACGATCGCCGAAGAGTTATGCCAGAACGACAAGTTTAGCGACGACTCCGAGCATCTCCTCAAGAACCACGGCACCTATCAGCAAGAGGATCGCGACGGGCGCGGCACCGGTGAAGGGAAGTCATATTCTTGCATGGTTCGCAGCCGAGTCCCCGGTGGCAAAGTGACTGCCGAGCAGTTCCTCTCGGAACTCGATCTCTGCGATCGTTTCGGAAACGGCACGCTGCGGATCACGACTCGACAAGGCTTTCAACTTCACGGTGTGTTGAAGTCCAACCTCCGTGAGACGATTCGCGAAATCAATCGCATCAAGCTGACAACGCTCGCTGCCTGCGGTGACGTGAACCGCAATGTGATGTGCTGCCCCGTTCCAATTCATTCGGATCCCATTCGCCGTGATATGCAGTTGCTCGCCGATCAAATCGCCGAACACCTCAAGCCACGCACGTTGGCCTACTTCGACATTTGGCTGCGTGACGAGCAGTCCGGTGAAGCCACCAACGTCACCGAGTTCCAGCCGGAAGTCGAGCCGATTTACGGCGAGAACTATCTCCCTCGAAAATTCAAAATCGGGGTCAGCCTGCCTGAAGACAATTGCGTCGATGTGCTGACCTACGACCTCGGTTTCGTGGCCATTCATCAAGCCGGAAAAATCGAGGGCTACAACGTCTACGTCGGCGGTGGGCAAGGAACTACGCCCGCCAACAAGAAGACCTTCCCCACCGTCGCCAAACGCATGGCGTTCTGCACGCCGAGCGAAGCGGTTGAGGTTGCAGGAGCAGTCGTCAAAGCGTTTCGCGACACGGGCAATCGAGCCGATCGCAAAATCGCGCGACTCAAGTATGTCATCGCCAATCAGGGTCTCGATTTCTTTCGAGCCAAAGTCGAAGAGCACCTCGGCCGGAAGTTGGCGGACGCTCGCGAAGTGGAGATCACCGGAGTCGATGACCACATGGGCTGGCACGAGCAGGGGGACGGCAATTTGTTCCTCGGTATCAACGTCGAAAATGGCCGTATCAAGGACGCCGACTCGCTCCGCCTCAAGACTGGCTTGCGAGCGATTCTGGGCCAGTACGGCATGAACACTCGGCTGACTGCGTTGCAGGGAATCATCCTGTGTGACATCAAGCCTGAAGACAAAGCGGACATTTCGCGAATGCTGGCCGAGTATGGAATTGCTGCTGCGGAAGAACTCTCTCTGATCCGACGTTACTCAATCGCCTGCCCGGCTCTGCCGACGTGCCACTTGTCGATCACCGAGTCTGAGCGTGTCATGCCCAGCGTAATTGACGCACTCGAAGTTGAACTCAAGAAGCATGACCTGATCGGTGAACGTATCTCGGTCCACATGACTGGCTGCCCGAATGGCTGCGCTCGACCCTACACGCCCGACATCGGGCTGGTCGGCAAGGCGAAAGGTAAATACACGTTGTTCTTGGGGGGCAATGCCGAGGGAACTCGCTTGGCGTTTCTGTTCCGAGATATGGTGCCACTGGAAGAAATCGCACAATCGGTTTCACCGGTATTGGCCTACTTCAAGCAGGGGCGGCAACCTTCTGAATCGTTTGGTGATTTCTGCCACCGCAAAGGTTTGGCTGATCTGCAAGCGCATTGCGGATCGAATTGAACGGGCAAGGCAGGAGAACTTTTCGGAAACCACCTTTGACGTTGGGTTTTCTACCTCCGTAGGATTCCCCGCCAGCTATGTTCCCGCTGGCGTTTGTTTCCATTTCAGTTGTGGTTGGAATTGTCACGTTGGAAAAGGTCTTTCCTATGCGTCGGCCAAAATGGTTTATCGGGCTTTGTGCGGTGACGGTTGCGGTAGCACTGTCGGGAACGACACAGGCGCAGACTCGCGCCTTGCCAAACGATGTGGTTAATCCCAGTCCGGATAGCAACGTTCCCGAGTTACTGCTGGGATTGAACTCCAAGATTCGCGCGGAAGATATCCAAACGTTGCGAACATTGAGGTTCGATTCGTTGATCGATCCGTCCAATGGAGTTGGAGCCACAACGTCTAATGCAGCCCGGAGCATCTTCCAAAATCACTTGCTCGCGCAGCAACAAGTGCAGTTGGCCATCAACTTCTTGCAGTCCAATCGAGAAGCGATTATCCAAGGCCGAAATCAAGCTTTTAACGACGTTTTTGGCGACGTCGGTCGGCTCAAAAGAGTCGCCATATTGTCTCCAGTCACGTTGCCCGGACAATTCAATCTGGTGAGCCCGACTCTGCTCCAAGACACCGGCACGCAGGGTGGTGGTGGCGGTAACAACAACGGAACGGCCAGAATTGGCTCAGTTGGCACTCAATTACGATCCGGTGATTCGCTGTTTCTGATTGACCCGACCCTCAATCCGAATCTCACCACGAACAACAACACAACGAATACATTTCAGAGACGGATTATTCCTAGTCAAACAACGGTCGGATATGTCGTGAAGGTCGCAGGGGTCGTTCTCCCACAGCAGAGAACAGGGGGGGGCGGAGGTCAGAACAATAACCAGGGGACAAGAATCATCCTCGACTCGACATTCTCCAACGTGCCATCCAACACCACTCTGAACAATGTGCAGGCCTACCGAATCGTGCGGTTTGAAGAACAGCCTGACCCCGCAGTTTATGAGCAAGTCTTAGCCACCTATTTGGCGATTCGAGATGCCTTGGCGGGATTTGATCCGGCCACAAACCGAGCGACGCAGACCAGAAATGACGTTACCTATAACCGTCGATTCCGTGACATCAACGTGGAGTATCAACCCGGTGATGCGAGTTATACACAACTTGATTCTGTGATTAACGATGTCATTCCCGGAAGAGGTGCGGATCGGCTCGTTCGGCAAGCCGGATTCTCCAAGTCGGATTCACTCAGCCATATCGACGCGCTGTATGACCTCGGACATGGCTACACAACGCAATCCGCCGTTTACGGAAACCGTCCGACAACGCCGCTCCTTTGGACGCAGGATAATGACCTGCCATTGGACGGAGGCAGCTATGTGCAAACCCCGGGAACGACCGATGAAGATCGTGCATTTTTCCGCGATCAGCAGACGATCTTCGGTGGCCTTGATGACCCCTTTAATCAGTACATTGGGCCGTCATTCCTGAGAGGGTTTACACAGCACCACAACGATGATTTCTTTGAAACCAGTGTTGCTGCTGGATCTGAGAAGGATTCAATTGGCCGTGGGACTCGATTCGTTCGTACTCCGGCAGGTGATCCGGTCATTCAGACCGCAGGAGGAGGCAATGGAGCTCCTGCCACACTTTTGGAAGAGGACATCGACTTTCCTGAAACGGGGAAGCCCATTGAAAAGGACACGATGGCAAAATGGCAAATGATCATCTCGTCGTTCGCCGAACATAATTCAGATCTCGACTCACGCAGCTTGGACAATCCGCTGATCAAGAATGTCGCGGCAGTCGGTTTGCTAAACATCGTTGGCGGGGCCGGTGCCGCTTCTCCGGAACTACGAGCGAGCGATGCGAGTAGCTACGCAGAATTCGCAGCCAAGGCCGGTGTGGGCGACTTCGATCGCGTCGAACCGATCGGCAAGCGAGGAAGTGCGGGTTTCAATCCCGTTGTTCCCGTGAATTGATTTTTTCGATTTGCTTCGCGTTGAATCCTGACTGCCCGACACCGGTAATGGTGATCGGGCAGTTTTCGTTGAGGCCATCTGAGAGAGGGCATTACGAACCGGGAATCGCACGGCCGTGCGGATCGACTCCTGGACGGTCCAAATCGTGATCGAGTTCTGCTAGCAAATCGCGGTCAATGAAGTGTTCAACTTGTTCGGCGCTCTCGTGAAAGCGGCTCTCACCCAAGACGAAGTGCTTGGCGAGAAATGATTCCCACAAGCGATGCGAGCGGACCAGTTGCTTGGCCGTTGCGCGACCGAGATCGGTGAGCTGCAACTCATCGCCGCTCCCTTCGAGCCAACCGCGGCGCAGCAAGGACCAAGTCGCTAAACGCGACAACCATGTTTGTGAGGTGATTTGACGCACCACGAATTGTCGGCTCGGATTATTCGACCTCAGATCATTCGACACAGAGGGCGAGTTCACTGACTCGCCCAAACGGTACATTCGACCGAGCACATCTTCGCCCGCGATGCGAATTCGCAGCAGTAAGCGATGCCACAATTGACTGAGAAGACCGTGTCGCGGGCCGAGAAACATCGCTGTCAAAAACAGCGAGCCAGCCGCAGCGGCCATCATGCCGGCCGAACTCGCATCATGCACGTCGGGCATGTTGAAGTACTGACAAATCAGCGGCGGCAACGTCAACGCGCCGATGTGTCCCAGCAGAGAACTCAACGCGCCGATCAACAGGCTCAGCCCGATCATGACCTTCAGACGCTTCGTCAGCAGAAATGCGGTCGCGGGAGGAATGATGAGCATCGCGACGACGAGGATGCTGCCGACGCTTTCAAACGCGGCGACCAAAGTCATGGCGGTGAACCCCATCAATCCATAGTGCATGACGTTTGCAGAAATGCCCAGCGTTGTGGCCAGCGCAGGGTCGAAGGCACTCAGCCGCAATTCCTTAAACAGCAGGACTGTCACGAGCAGATTCACGGCGAACATGACGCCGTTGACGAGTGCCGCTCGCGGCACACTACTGCGACCAATGGTCTCCAGCACGGAGGTTTCAATCGTGCCATACAGGACACAATCCGGGTCAATGTGGACGTCATCGGCGATTGCACGAATCAACAGCAATCCGAGTGCGAACAACGACGTGAAGACGACCCCCAGCGCGGCGCTGCTTTCGACGTTGCCCAGCTTTTGCAGCGACTCGGCGAGCCACGCGGACAGGACACCGACAACAACCGCTCCGAGACACATCGCCGCATGCCGGATCGACGGTTCGGTGGAAGCCGAGATGACTCCCGCTTTGACCAACCAATGCGAGGTGAAAAACGCGGCGACGATTCCCAGGAGTGATGTATGGCTAATGGCATCGCCCATCATGCTCTGGCGACGCAACAACAAGAAACACCCCGGCAATGCGCAGGACATTGCCGCCAACGCCCCGGTCACCACGATCCAGGTATCGATCCCAGTCCAGCTTTGCAGAGGTTCGAGGAATGACATGAGATGATCCAAGTAACCCGAAGCGTGAGCGAGGGAGGTCGCTTCAAGTCGTGCCAAATTCTTAGTCGTTTGAAACGTTCGCCCTCGCTCACGCTTCGGGTTCGTGTGAATTCGCTGCGCCAGCGATGAAATGCGGGCTGGGCGGAATGCCGTCGCCGGATTCTGCCGAGAGTAGTTGTTCGAGGTGCGCCAGTTGGTCGGCGTCGAGCACATGCTCAATGCCATCGGCTCCGCGATCCACCAGACGCGGGTCGAGATCGGTTTGAGTGAGCAAGTAGATTTCCCACAACCGATGTTGTCGCGTGACGTGCATCGCCTCGATTGCGCCGTCAGTCGTGAGCTGCCATCCGCCGGGCGAACGATGCAACAAACCCGATTTCTGCGCGGAGGTAGTCAGCCTCCGAAAATGGCCCTCCGGCCAATTTCCCATTTGCAACAAACGAGTCACGGGAATGGTCGCGGTTTGTAGTTGTTCCGCACTCACGTCTTTGGCTTTGAACAACGGCTCTAGGTACTCGAAACACGCTCGCAAGAGGTCACTGCGACCGATCCGTTGTTCAAAGTCACGCTGCGACTTCCAGCGGGGCCATAAACCTCGCGCGCGTCCGAAGGTCAGGCTGATTACAAACATCACCGAACCAGAAAGCACGATGACCGCTCCGGCAGCCAACCTCGGAAATGCGGCGCTTAACAGTACCCCGACTCCGCAACTCAGACCGCCGATCATGGCCGACAACAGGGCCATGCGTTTCAGGTGGTGCGTCCAAAAACGAGCTGCGGTCGGCGGAATCAGGAGCAACGCGACAACCAACAACAGTCCGACACTTTGCAGTCCGATCAATGTGACCGTTACGGCCAACAGGGTCAAAACCCAGTCCAGCAGCAGCGTGCGATAACCACGTGCGGCCGCGAACTCTTCGTCGAAACACAGCAACGAAAATTCTTTGAACAGGCCGCAGCACAGCAGCGTGACAACGGCTGACACCTGCGCGATCAACCACACGTCGGCGGCGACCAACGTCGCCGCTTTTCCAAAAATGAAGTGTTGTAGGCCCGCCGCATTTCCGGTCTTTGTCCGTTGCACGACCGTGAACAACGCCATCCCCAAACCAAAAAACAAGCCAAGCACAATTGCCAACGCGGCGTCGTCCTTGATGCGGGTCCAGCGGCGAATGCACATCGTCATCCCCATTCCCAGCAAGCCGGAGACGAACGCCCCCAGCAACAGAATGCCCGACGACCGACCGCTGCCGGGCGAAACTCGCTCGGCCACCAGAAACGCGATCGCAATTCCCGGCAACGCAGAATGACTGACGACATCAGCGGCGAGCGCTCGCTTGCGCAAGACCAAAAATGTTCCGACCAACCCGCTGCTGATGCCCAACAATGTCGTACCACCAAGGACGATTCGCGTGTTGTAGTCGCGCAGCGTGATCGCTCGAAGCAGAAGCTCCAGCATCGAATCCACTGCACCAATCACCGAGAAGAGTGTCATGACTTTTCAAATCAGAGGCTTTGTGGTCGAGCCATTTTTTCACTGAGCTGATCGAGGAGCGCCAACTTGCCGCCATACGTCTTGCGCAGGTTGTCCGTCGTGAACACATCACTGGTCGGCCCGGCGGCAATCAATCGCATGTTGAGCAGCATGACTTCGTCGAAGTATTCGTGAACCGTCTGCAAGTCGTGATGCACGACGATCACCGTCTTGCCCGACTTTCGCAACGATCGCAAGATATCGACGATCGCTCGCTCTGTAGCCGCATCAACTCCGGCAAACGGCTCATCCATGAAATACAGATCCGCGTTCTGAACCAACGCCCGTGCGAGGAAGACTCGTTGCTGTTGGCCTCCTGAAAGCTGATTGATTTGCCGCCCTGCGAAGTCCACCATGCCGACTCGATCTAATGCTTGCTTCGCCGCTTCGCGGTGTTTGCGAGTCACCGGCTTCAGCCAGCCGATCTTGCGGTACAGCCCCATTGCCACGACATCGAGCGCCGAAACGGGAAAATCCCAATCGACGCTCGTGCGTTGCGGAACGTACCCGACACGATGCCGCTGCGTGCGATACGCCTCGCCGAAAATCTGAACTCGGCCGGCGGCGCGAGGGACCAAGTCCAAAATTGCCTTGATCAACGTGGTCTTGCCGGAACCATTCGGGCCGACGATCGCAATCAGCTTGCTGTGAGGAGCCTGATAATCAATGTTCCATAGAACAGGACGCCGGTGGTACGCGACGGTGACGTCTTCAATCGACAGCGGAATCGTGGCGACTGAGATTGTTACTGCTGAGGATGGCACCGCCGATGACAACATTGCTTCGTGGTCGATGACGGAGGAACTCATTTTTTGATCTCCGCCAGCTTGCCTTGGAATCCACCTTCAGGAGCTTGGCCACCAAGCTCCCTAGCGATGACCGTCGCATTGTGATCGATCATGCCGATGTAGGTTCCTCGGTAAGTTCCGGACTGACCCATCGCGTCGGAGAATAATTCGCCGCCAACTCGCACTTTCCAGTTTTGCTTGGCCGCCCCTTCGATGACGGCCCGCAATCCCTTGTCAGAGACGCTGCTCTCAACAAAGATCGCGCCAATCTTTCGTGCGACCAGCAGGTCCACCAACGAGTTGATGTCTGCGACACCCGCTTCCGAATCGGTCGAAATGCCTTGCACCGACTTCACTTCCAAGCCGTATGCACGAGCGAAATACCCAAAGGCGTCATGAGCGGTCACGAGTAATCGCTGCTCTTGCGGAATGGAATCAATCACTCCCCGAACATACACGTCGAGTTGCTCAAGTTCCTTTTGATAAGACTCTGCACGCTGCCGGTATTCCTGCGCATGCACCTCGTCAAACTCAGACATCCCGCTCGCGACGGCAGAGACGCACTGACTCCAGAGTTTTACATCCATCCACACATGGGGATCGAAGTGCCCATCAAACTCCGGAGGCTTGCGGAGAATCTCGCGATCGATTGATTCACTGACGGCAAAGACTTTTTTCCCATTTTGCTTGAGCTTGAGCAGCGAGTCCTCCATGCGACCCTCGAGCATCAACCCGCCGTAGAAGATCACGTCGGCGGTGCTCAGCCGTTGCACGTCGTTGCGGGTCGGGTGGTAAAGATGCGGATCGACCCCCTCGTTGAGCAGACCAATGACCTCCGCGCGATCGCCGGCAACCTGACGAACGATGTCCGTGACCATGCCGACTGTGGCAATCACGCGGGGCAGACCTGCCGGCTTGGCGTGCGGATCCGAAGGCTTTTTGCTAGTCGTTTCTCGACCTGCATCGCTACAACCAAAGGTGCTAAGAAGGCAGATTCCCAAGCCAAATATGAGGTTGCGATAATTCCTGCTCATGAACAGCGTCTCGATTGAAATGATTATTGCCTGTTGAAAATTTTATTTTTGGCGCGTCAAAAAGTACGGCGGCGAGGTCGGATCGTCAACCCCATATAGAAAACTGCTGGCGCTCACGGAATCCAGGTGCAACTCGCCCCCCACCGACGCGGGGTCAGTGGGGGCGAGCGACACACACCTGGAATCCGAGAGAGTCAGGGACATTGACTGCAACCAAATTGCGGCGCGATCAAAGCGAGCCCAGAAATTCCGTCATCTCGCCGGCGGCATGTGAGTCGCCGATCCTTCGCGCGACAGCGATTCCCGTCATGAGCAGCGGCTTCGCGCAGTCGGCTTCATCAAG
>JANNDA010000495.1:0-6641 GCA_031387195.1 Planctomyces sp.
GCGAATTCGCCGGCCTCCGGGGATCGGCTCGCTCGGCAAATTGACGATGCGTGTGGTCGTGACTTCCCAAGCCTGCGCGGTATCGGAAACACTCGACACTTCAATCGTCGCTCCCGGAGCGGCCATCTTTCCTGGAACGAACTGAGCGTCGTGCTCGTACCAGATCGGCAACAACAACGTCGCGTTGTTCGTGCGAAAAACGGCCGCTTCCAGTTCGCTCCGCAAACGCGATTCGCGTCGCACGGTTGACGTGTGCGCGGCTTGTTGGATTTCACGATCCGCTCGCGACATCGCCGAGTTTCGGAACGCCACGTTGTGAGAACTCGGAGCATTGATCTCAAACGGTCGCTGTTCGATCAACGATCCGCCTGCCAGAAAAACTTCCAGCAACTCCAGCTCGCAATTGAGCTGCGAAATTGCCAGTCGCCGCTCGTCGGCACCCGGTGCTTTGGACTCCAACGACTCGCTGAGTGAAAAGCCAATTCCGCGATACCCCGCTGCCAACGCGGCGTATGTCAGCAAGCGAAGCTGCTCCGGCTCGACGATCATCGGGATCCGTCCCGCCGCTTGCCGCTGTGTGGAGATTTCCGGCAACGTCTCGGTGGGAATCCAGGTCAACATAAAACTTCCCGGCCGCGCGAGCTTGCGATGATGGTCGAGCGATTCGCGATAAGTCTTCAGTGATTGGTCCGAGTTCAACACATGCCGGCTGCTGCCAATCACCTGCAGATGTCGCGAGTAAATCCGTTCGCCCCCAAGCACGTCGGCCATGATCGGTCGATGTCGGTCGCGGTCAGCACTTTGCACTTGAGTGATCCACTGCAAGACGTCACGACGAGCGTCTGCCGGCATCGCAACACCGAGAATCCACATCAGGATGTTGTCCCAATCATGTGGAATTGGAGGCAAACTGGCTTCGTTACCGGTAAGTAATTGACCGGTTGATGATTGCAGCCGTGGCGGAACGGCGGCCCCCCATAATCCGCGTTCCTTCAGCGAACGCTGCAATTCCACATCGCTCGCATCAGGAATCCACACCGTGTTGAAGCCGGCATCGCGAAGTACGTCGATCGACTCATGGTGATAAGGGAGCATTCGCAAAAAAAAGGGACGGCCATCGACCAGTAAACGGTCTAATTGAAAGGTCACTGGCCACGGGGCGGATTCGTCGCTGGCCATGATTGCTTTCGAGTCCACCTCAGATGCGGTCGGCGGCACGACCGGCCCCAAAGTCATGTCATCTAAAAACAACTCGGTCAGGCCCACATCCAGTGTCAGTTCCAAGCTGACGCGATCGACGACCGGATCTCGCAGGTCGAGCGACGCCGGTTTGAGCTTCGCTCGCAGCAAGCGACTTTGTTCCTGCAAATTCTTGGTCGTCACGCCGACGTTCAACGCTTGCCACTTCGGCGATTGCGTGTACGACTCTCCGCGCAGCGAAAGTTTGAGTTGCTGAGACACGCTCGAGTTAGATCGCGGATCGGTTTGTCTCGGAAAGACCACTCGGAGCCCAATCATCGCTCCGTTCTTGTTTGAGCGGACCATCAGTTTCAGCTTGAGGTCATCAATCGCTCGAGCCACGGGGAGCCGGTGATCCAGCAAAATCGTCGTTGGCCCATTTGTGACGCGAAATGCGAAATACTCCGCTCCGCTCCCTTTGTGCATGCCCGAAGTGATTCGGCGTTGCTCAACACGTTGCAACTCCCCCTCAGCAACACGGAGTTTCCACGTCGGCTTCTGATCATCAAAACCTTCCGCAAAATCTTCGGCCAAGCCAGTCGCTGGATGAAGTAGCTTGAGGCAAATCCAGACCGCCGCCCACAGCCAGAGCCTGAGCTCTGGCGTGCTTAGCCGCCACCTGGTTTGTCTCGTTGACCCGTCCATGGGATTTTGCGCCACCCGCAGAACCGGACTAACCCGATCCCAGCTTTGTTGAATTATTGAAACAACTTCGTGTTGAATTCTTACCACAACGTCGCAGTTCAGTTGCGGCATTTCTTTCACGTCACTTCGCTGTAAGTGGCGGACTCTACAAGGAGTTGCGAAGTTGGCCAAGACGAGCTCCGCTCCAACCGCTGCAATCACTACGACTGAACGCGGCACTAATTATGAGACGCAACTCCTGATTCAATAATGCGTTCTGTCTGATGGCTTGTGAAATCTCTGACGCTGGCACAAAATCTGATCTCTGTCATGGAGACGCTGACCAGGAGTTTGCCAAGCTATGATGACTAAACCACGATTTCCGGACACAGGCGAGAGCGATCTGCCTCGTGAACTGATTGATCTCGCCCAAAAGATCGCTGGACTCCCAGAGCCTTTACAGCGGGATTTGGAAGCCTCGTACGACCGCGTCGTGGAATCCGTGCGCCGCCGCCGCCGCATCCTCTCGCTCGTCCAAGAAGCGCTCTCGCAACTCCGGCTGGACATCAAATATCTGATGTTCGATTTGGAAGTCACTCGCAAAGAGCGCGACGAGTTGAAGATGAAGCTCGAACAAGACTGACTGCTGACGCAGGCTGCGTCACACTAGCCCGACGCTCGAGCGAGGGAAGTTGGCGTGCCTCCCTCTAGTGTCGGCTCTTGAATAATGCGGGCTAGAACTAGGCCCACGAAATTCCTCGGTGGGCGTGAGAATGTCGGGCGATCATCTGGCGGACTACTTGTCTCAATGGCACGATCAGCGAGAACTCTTGCGCGTGTCGGCTGAGGTTGATCCGATCCACGAAATCGCCGCGATCACCGATCGAGTCCGCCGCACTCAATCAGGGAATCCTGCGCTGCTCTTCGATCGAGTGCGCGGTCACACGCTCCCGGTCGTGACCAATCTTTGGGGAAGCCCTCAGCGAATCTGTTCCGCCTTCGAAGCCCCCTCGTTTGAGCGACTCTCGCAACGCATCGACGACTGGTTGGCAATGTCACTGCCGCGCGGGATGGTGGAGACTTGGAGATTGCTCCCGCGTTTGGCCGAGCTGTCGCATTGGCCGTCGACGTTGGTGAAGTCAGGTTTGTGTCAGCAGGTGGTGAAACTTGGCCGCGACGTGAACTTGGCCGAATTGCCAATCCTCACGATGTGGTCGGGAGACGCGGTTCCGGTCATCACGTCCGGGCAACTTCACACTCGGTCTCCGAAAGAGGACTCCGTCGATTTAGCCGCGGAGAGTGCGCCCTGTCGGCATGTTTTTGTCGTGCCGTTGGAAGTACGCGGACATGACGGCTTGGTCATTCATGGCGACGAGCAGTCCGAATTGTGGACTCTCTTGGCCGAGTATCGTGCGCGCGGCCAACAGATGCCGGTGGCGGTTGTGCTGGGCGGCGATCTGCACACGCACGTTGCCGCGTGGGCTCCGTTGCCAGCGCGAACGGATCGGCTGGTCTTCGCAGGATTTTTGCGGAACAAGCCAGTCGAAGTTGTCTCAGCGCGATCGGTCCCGGTGGACGTTCCCGCGTCGGCGGAGATCGTGATTGAAGGCTTCGTCAATCCGCAGGAGATTTGGCAAGAGTCCGTGTCCATTTCTCGCGACACCGGTTTTTTTGTTGGCGGTCAAGTGCTGCCAATGATTCATGTCACAGCGATCACGCATCGAGCGAATCCGGTCTTTCCAGCGATGGTGCCGGGAGCGGCTCCCACCGAAAGTCACTGGTTGGATCGCGCGTGCGAGCGGTTGCTGTTGCCGCTCGCGCGGTTGTGGATTCCCGAGTTGATTGATTGGCGGTTTCCGTTCGCGGGTTCGTGTCGGCACGTTGTCTTTGCCAGCATTCGCAAGAGTTATGCGCAGCAGTCTCGCAAGGTAATGCACGCCTTGTGGAGCCTGCCGAGGATCGCCACCGCGAAGATGCTGGTTCTGGTGGATGACGACATCGACGTTCAAGATGAGAATGCCGTTTGGACGCGGATGGCGGCGCACACTGATCCCGCTCGCGATCTCGTGTTGTGGGACGGGCCGGCCGATCCGCTCGATCACGGCACGACTGTTCGCGGGAGCGGCCGCAAGATGGGAATTGACGCCACGCTCAAACGGCCTGACGAATTGGGGGCGGCGGCAGCGGCTCAATCAATGCGTTGGTCGCCGGAGATCGAAGAACGACTGAAGGCGAGATGGTCGGAGTTTGGATTGTGAATCCGCGCGGGCGTTTGCGGTTGGAGTCGGAATTGAGGGATCAGCATCATGACAGTCGATAAGTCGGAAAACCGTATTCGCCAAATGTTTGGTGAGATTTCGGCGCGATACGACTTCATGAATCACCTGTTGTCCGGTGGAACCGATTTTTATTGGCGGTGGCGCACAGTTCGTTTGGCTCGGCCGACGGGGGCGGCTCCCGTGCTTGATGTTTGCACCGGGACAGGGGATCTCGCGTTGGCCTATTGGCGAGCGGGGCGTCAGCAAATCCCCGTGGTCGGTTCAGATTTCACGCACGAGATGCTCGCAATTGCTCGCACCAAATGGGCTCGCACGCGAGGGTCCGCTGATCCGATGTTGGTCCAATTCGTTGAGGCTGACACACAGCATTTGCCGTTTGGAGACAATCAGTTTCAGATCGTGTCGGTCGCATTCGGTTTGCGAAACGTCACTCAAACCGACGTCGGGTTGAGTGAGATGTCGCGCGTCTGTCAGCCGGGCGGCAAAGTGGTGGTGCTTGAATTTTCCACGCCGACGAACCGGCTGTTTCGAGCGTTTTACTTGTGGTACTTCCGTAACATCCTGCCGTTGATCGGTCAGATGCTGATGCGGAACCAGCAAGCGGCTTACAACTATCTGCCCGCCTCGGTGAGCGAATTCCCGCAGGGTGAAGTGCTGGCAAAAATGATGCGGCAAGCGGGCCTCGAACAGGTCATGTTCCAGCCACTGACGTTCGGCATCGCCACGATCTACATCGGGACTAAATCACAAAAGGCTCCGCTCGCAAACTAACCCGAAGCGCCACCGAGGGCAGATGCTCAGCCGACATTGATTCGCAACAAGCCGTTTTGGAACGCTCGCCCTCGCTCGCGCTTCGGGTTAGTGTGGCGAGAGGGAGAATTCATGTCCGGAAACCTCGAACCGAATCCGCTGGATCTTGTGGTGGCCATCACGGGGGCGAGCGGAGCCGTTTATGCCGCACGGCTCTTGCAAGTGCTGGTCAACGCCGGTCGGCGAGTCCATGTCACCGTGAGCAAGTCCGCCACCGAAGTCTTCCAACTTGAAATGGGCCTGACGCTGGATTTGCAAAACTGCGATCTGAATCAGTTACTGACAGATCACGGATCGAGTGAGTGCGACCAAGCTCAAGGAAGTTTGGTTTATCACCACTATCAAGATTTCCGCGCAGGGATTGCCAGCGGTTCGTTTCTGACGGCGGGGATGGTGGTCTGCCCCTGTTCGATGGGCACGTTGGCCAGTATCGCGAACGGATTATCGACGAATCTGATTCATCGCGCGGCGGACGTGCATCTCAAGGAACGTCGCAAGCTGATTCTGGTTCCTCGTGAGACGCCGTTAGGGAGCATTCAGCTCGACAACATGAAGCGACTGGCCGATGTGGGAGCGATCATTTTGCCGGCGATGCCGGGGTTCTATCACGGCCCGACGTCGATTCAGGACTTGGTCGATTTCGTCGTCGGTCGCATCTGCGATCAGCTTGGCGTGCCGCATGAGTTGTTCAAACGCTGGGGTGAAACAAACTAAGTTGGCGAGCTGACGCCGCCGCGCTCGCCTGAATTCACGATAAAGAATGTTTGGAGGAATGGTCTCTGTGCGAAATCTGAAAATGACGCTGGCCTATGACGGCACGGATTACGTCGGCTGGCAGATTCAAGCGAATGGCCGAGCGATTCAAGAAGTCGTCGAACGAGCGATCTTTCGGCTGACGGGCGAAGAGGTGCGGTTGCTGGTCGCGGGGCGGACGGATTCCGGAGTGCATGCGCTGGGACAGGTTTGCAGCTTCCAGACGAACGCGTCGATTCCCTGTTACGGTTTTAGGGACGCGCTGCAAGACATCCTGCCGGAAGATATTTTGATTCGCGAAGTCGAAGAGGTTCCGCTCAGCTTTCATGCGACGTACTCGGCGAAGTGCAAGCACTACCGTTACGTGATCTGGAATTCGAAGCTGCCGAACCCGTTCGTGAAACGATACGCGTATCACTATCCGGTCGAATTGCGCGCCGACGTGATGCACGCGGCCGCCCAAGAGTTAATCGGCACGCGCGACTTTCGCTGCTTCGAGTCCCGGTGGCCCAACAAAGCGACGAGCGTCCGCACGATCATGCAAGCATCCGTGACTCGCCACACCGGCTGGCCGATCTTCACATATCCCGAACCGAGCAAGTCGCGACCTTATGTGTCGCCACATCTGCACAAGCAGGCAGGCGAATTACACGCCGTCGCGCCGATTACTCAATCACCGTCCGATCAAGGCGGTGATTTCTTTTGGTTCGACATTGTTGCTGACGGGTTTCTCTACAACATGGTCCGCTCAATCGCCGGTACGCTCATCCGAGTCGGTCGCGGCTACTGGGAACCGAGCGACATCCGCCGCATCATCAACCAACAGGATCGCACCCTCGCCGGCGAAACGGTGCCGCCGCACGGACTGTATCTGGTCAAGGCGACGTACGATTGATACTGCTCGCGACTCTTTGTGCTTCAGGATAGCTTCACGAC
>JANNDA010000496.1:0-7782 GCA_031387195.1 Planctomyces sp.
TCGCCGCTGACGTTGTAGGCAGCGAGCGGAATCTCAGGATGTGCATCCTTCACTCGGCGAATCACGTCAAGGTAACTGAGGGCCGGTTTCACCATCAAAATGTCCGCTCCCTCGGCCACATCGAGGGCGACTTCGCGTAGAGCCTCCGCCGCGTTGGCCGGGTCCATTTGATAGGTCCGCCTGTCGCCGAACTGGGGAGTGCTCTCAGCCGCATCGCGGAACGGGCCGTAAAACGCTGAGGCATACTTGGCCGCGTAACTCATGATCGGAATTTGCTCGAAGCCCGCTTCGTCCAAACCGGCCCGCAACGCGGCGATCATGCCGTCCATCATCCCGCTGGGAGCAATCATGTCCGCTCCCGCCTGGCATTGAGCAACCGCTTCCTTCACAAGGATTCCGAGTGTCGCATCGTTATCAACATCGGTGCGACCGTGCCGGTCGCCAATGATGCCGCAGTGTCCATGATCAGTGAACTCGCAAAAGCAAACATCGGTGATCACCAGCAAGTCCGGGCGAGCGGCTTTGATCGCTCGAACCGCTTGTTGAATGATTCCATTCGGATCGTAAGCGTCGCTGCCGACCGAGTCTTTGTGTTCCGGAATTCCAAACAAAATGACCGCGGGAATACCGAGCTTTGCGATCGCATCCACTTCGCTTGGCAGATGATCGACCGACATTTGCTCTTGGCCGGGCATCGACCGAATCGGCACTCGCTGATTTTGTCCGTGCCGCACAAACAGCGGCAGAATAAAGTCACGCGGATTCAATTCCGTCTCGCGAACCAAATCTCGTAGTCGAGGATTTGATCGCAACCGTCGCAGTCGTACTGATGGAAACCCGCCTATCGTTGAGGTGTTCTGCATTGTTTTCTTGATCCGATTCTTGTCGCACTCAGGCGATGATTATTGTCCTCTTTCGATCCACAAGTTCGTCTTGGCCAAGATACTCGGTTGGCGAGGGTGCGAACACCGAACCGCACGGCATCTCGGAATTCGTGATGAGCGAGGCTCGGCCACATCCGTGTCAAACTTTCTGTGACAACGTACAATCCCCCGCCGTATGGCGTTGAATCATTTCGAGTTTCCAAGGACGGCCTGCGATGATGTTGCCTGAGCGGGATTTTTCCCAAGATATCGAGTTCTCAAAGCTGTTGGTTCGAGACAGCGACGTGGATCTCACGATCGTGTCGTTGGAGATCGCTCGCGATGCAAATCCTCAATTGCAATTTGAAGCGACGCTGGACTGGATTGCGGTTCGATCAAGCGAGTTGGCAAGTCAAGTCGCCGCGGCGTGGTCCGAGATGGATGCGTTGCGTGTACTCTGCTCGATGATGGGTGAAACACACTGCCTGCGCGGCGACGCGGCGTCTATGTTGTCACCCGAATGCAGCTACTTGCCCGACGTGATCGCGCGGAAGCGAGGCATCCCCATCAGTCTGTCGCTCTTGTATATGGCCGTCGCGCAAGGAACTGGAATTGAATTGAAAGGGGTCGCCGCTCCACAGCATTTTCTGACACGCTTTGATGGCATTGAAGGTCCGGTTTTCATTGACGCTTTTGATGGCGGCCGGATTATGGACCGAGCAGAATGCCTCACCTTCTTGCACAATTTGACCAACATGCCGGAGTCGGAATTGAAGCCCTGCCTCAAACCAGTCGGGCCGCGAGCGATCGCCATTCGGATGCTCAACAATCTGAAAGTGCTCCATGCCAAACAGGACAATTGGTCGGCGGCATGGCAGGTTCAAGAGCGGCTCGTGGCGCTGAAACCGAGTTCTTACGAAGAACGCCGCGATATGGCCTTTGTGGCGTTGAAGTGCGAGCGGAGTCAGGTCGCGATCGAACTGCTCGACGAGTGCCTCGCGGAGTGCCCTGAAGATCAATCGGGGCTGTTGAATCTGCACATTGAAGAGGCCAAGCGGCAACTTGCTCGCTGGAATTGACGTGCCGGCGGCAGCCCAAAATCGCTCGGCTATTCCACCGACTTTACGGCGTCAGTATTAGCCTCAGCAGGGGCGGGCTTGTTGTCGGCAGGTACAGCAGGCTTGGGCGTCGTCTTCTTGGCTGACGGATCGGGCTTGGCTTGAACGGCGACCGGTTCTTCCTTCGGCACAATCGGAGGTGCCGCTGGCGTGATGCGATCATTGGCCGGAAGGTGGGTTTGCTGCCATCCCGTGATTGCCTTCAATTGATCGGCAGAGAACTGCTTACCTCCGGAGTTGAGGACGTGTGCCGCCATCAACACGATCTGCTCGTAAGCCTCTTTGACTTCTCTTGAGTTCGGCAGCGCCTCCAGCAATCCGGGCTTGCGCTTCCCTCCCGCAATTTTCAAAGTCGCATTCGGGGCTTTGAACGCGAGATAAAGACTCAAGTAGTAGTTGTTCCAAGCGTCTCGCGTCGGCTTGGCGTTGTAAGCCAAAGACATCTGGTAGCCGAGATTGACCATCTCGTAAGCCACCGGGGCAAAATTCAAATTGGCGTCCAGCGGCAAATAACCAATCGCGCGTGCGGCTTCCGTACGCGCCTGCCAATGTCGATTTTTGTCGGCCATAACTTCGGCCAAGACCTGCAAGACGACTGGGCTCTGCTTGTTGGTCGGGTCATAGGTCACACCCGCCGCGCCCAGACACTCGGCCAGCGCCATTTGACACCACCAGTGCGTCTCTTTTTTCGCCAGCACTGACACAATCACCATCGCGATTTCTGAACGGCGTTTGTCGTTGGGATCAGCAAAGCCACTGCGGCAAATCCGAGTCAGGCCACGGACCGCAGTAATCTTGACGGCAACATGCTGTTTCTCATCTTTGATGACTTTCAGCATCAACTGATAGGCACCCACGTAAGGCGTTGGCTCAACTCCCTTTGTGGGATTGCCGTTATCAGACTGCAATTGGCCGAGCAAAATGACTGCGTTCAAACGGACGAGAAAATGATTATCGAGAATTTCGGAAAGTCGCTCCGTCAGCGATTTGAGAAAATACTCCCGAGCAACGGGGGTCTTGCCATAAGTACGAACCGCGATCAGCACGTTCTTGCGCAAGTCCGGCAAACGCTCTTTGGGACCAGCCGGAGCAACCTTAGGTTGAGCTTCTTTGGGATCTTTTTTCAGCGGCGTTTCTTCTTCACGGTACTTCTTCATCGTGAAGCGGTATGCCCAGAGTTTGGCTGCCGCGTCGAGCGCTTTCTTTTCGTCATCCGTGAGGTTCGTGGACTTCAAAGCGTTCTGGAAAGCTTGCTCGCCCCCTTTTCGCCTGAACTCGGTTTCGTCAGCGTCCGTGAGGAGTTCCTTAGTGATCTCCATTTCCGGCGGAATCTCATGAGACTGCAACGACCCGGCAGGGAGACTCTTCTCTTCCGACTGGCCGGCCGTATCTTCGGCTGCGTCACCAGGGCGGTTTTGGCCAAAAGCCACAGGTGCCAACATCAGCGTCAGCACAATGCCCAACACGCTGATGCGACACATTGATCTAAGGCTGACAAGTCGATCAGGCATACTACGAGAGCTTCGTGAGGAGTTCGTCGAGTGACTGGCCAAGAACGTTCGTTGGACAGCGTCTTCGTGCCCGACCGTTCCCTGTTTTTTGTACGTGAAATCCAAAGCGGACGAACCCAACCGCGATCAAACCCGTCCGTAAGGGCGCGACAAGGTACTGACAACCATTTGGTTTTGCCACGTTGCGTTCCTTTGACGACGCAAACCTATCACCGCTTTTCCAAAAGTGTCAAGCCGATGCGACGAAAGCGAGGTTTTCGGACCTGAAATGGTTTGCCACAATCCGAACTGTCGGCGGGACTAGGCCGGATGATCGTTCCCGCCGAATCGGGATAGCTTGCCAGACTTTCCACGAGTCACTCCAGGAATGATTGCATGACCGTACTCTTCACCGATCCGATTTTTCTGGAACACGACACCGGCCGTCATCCCGAGTCGGCCGAACGGCTGAGAAGCATCCTCGCGAAACTGACTGAGCGGAAACTCGATCAGGATCGTCCCCACGGCAAAGTGGTCGCGGCGACTCCCGAACAATTGCTCCGCGTTCACTCAGCCGGGCACATTGCTCGCGTCGAACGTTTTTGCCGCGACGGCGGTGGGCGAATCGAAGCCGACACGGTGTGTAGCCGACGATCCTACGATGCCGCGATCCGAGCGGCCGGCAGCGCCTGCGCGGCTGTTGACGAAATCCTGCGGGCCGACTCGAAGCACCGCCGCGCGCTCTGTCTGATTCGACCTCCGGGACATCACGCGTTGGCCAATGACCCGATGGGGTTCTGCCTGTTCAACAACGTGGCCGTCGCCGCACGCCATGCTCAGCAAGCTCACGAATTGCGCCGAGTGCTCATCGTCGATTGGGATGTGCATCACGGCAACGGGACTCAGGACATCTTTTATGAAGACGGCGAAGTTCATTTCTTTTCGGCTCACCGGTTTCCGTTTTATCCTGGAACGGGGAACAACGACGAAACCGGCAAAGGCAAAGGTTTGGGGACGATCTTCAACTTGCCGGTCAAATTCGGAACAGCTCGTCGAGATTACCTCGGCAGTTTTGAGTCGATGCTCATTGACACCGCGAAGCGATGCAAACCGGAGATCATCCTGGTGAGTGCCGGATTCGACGCGCATGCGCGCGACCCCGTGGGGTCACTCGGCCTTGAGTCTGAAGACTTCTACAAACTGTCTGAGACAGTGATCGGCGTTGCCAAAGAATACTGCGGTGGCAAGGTCGTGAGCTTGTTGGAAGGGGGTTACAACGTGGAGGCCCTCGCGGAGTGTGTGGCAATTCATCTCACTGAACTCGACAAAAACTGAGCGGCTTCGCACGCCGGAAAATGGCTGGAAAACGGTCTTACTCTGTTTGCTAAAACCGGAGTATGTTCCCGCCCCCTTGCGGAACCCCAGTCGCCGAACTCAGGTATTTTTGGTGAGTCTGGCTGCTTACCGCAATGCCCTTTCCTGCATCACAAGCACTGCAACAATGAGTCTGTTTCGTATTCAAGTCTCAACGGCGGAGCCAGGGGACCAGAGATGACGATCAGTATTCAACGACCATTGCCACAAGAACTCGCGGACGTCCAAAAACAGATGTCGTCCAAAGCTCGTGAGTACGGGCTCGATTTCTTTGAGACCATCTTTGAAGTCGTGGACTACGACGAGATGTCGATGCTCGCGGCGTTCGGCGGGTTCCCCGTGCGTTATCCGCACTGGCGATTCGGAGCCGAGTACGACGAGCTGTCGAAAGGCTACGAGTACGGCCTGCAAAAGATCTATGAAATGGTGATCAACACGAATCCGTGTTACGCCTACCTGTTGAAGTCCAACTCGATGATGGACCAGAAACTGGTTATTGCACACGTTTATGGTCATTGCGACTTCTTCAAGAACAACGCCTGGTTCAAACCCACGAATCGGCGGATGCTCGACGAAATGGCGAATCACGCCGCGCGTGTGAACCGCTACGTTGACCGCTTCGGGCATGAAGAGGTTGAGGCATTCATTGATGCGTGCCTCTCGCTCGAAGATTTGATTGATCCGCATTCGCCGCACATTCGTCGTCGCGATGAACACGCCGCGCCGGTCGGCAGTCCGATTCACAAAGAGGACAACGAAACGCCGGAAACGCCGGGGCGATTCGCGTCCAAAGATTACATGGACGATTTCATCAACCCGCGCGAGGCGCTGGAAAAAGCCCAGCAAGACCAAGACGACAAGCAAAAGAAAAAAGAACAACAGCGCAACTTTCCACCTGAACCAGAACGGGATGTCCTGCTCTTCTTGCTCGAACATGCTCTGCTCAAGCCGTGGCAACACGACATCCTACAAATCGTCCGTGATGAGGCGTATTACTTCGCTCCGCAAGGCCAGACCAAGATTATGAACGAAGGCTGGGCGAGCTTTTGGCACTCCACCATCATGACCACGTTTGGACTGACCGATGGCGAAGTCATTGATTACGCCGACCACCACTCCGGCACGATGGCGATGAGCGCCGGTCGTCTGAATCCCTACAAAATCGGCATCGAGTTGTATCGCGACATCGAAGAACGCTGGGATAAGGGACAGTTCGGTTCCGCTTGGGAAGAATGCGATGACGTCGAAGATAAGAGACGCTGGAACAAGGATCTCGGCTTGGGCCGCGAAAAAATCTTTGAAGTGCGGCGAGTCCATAACGACGTCACATTCATCGACGCCTTCCTCACTCCGGAGTTCTGTTACAAGCACAAACTTTTCAGCTTTGCCTTCAATGATTCCAACGACACCTATGAGATCGCCTCGCGACAATTCCAAGAGATCAAACAACAGCTTCTGAACAGCTTGGCAAATCACGGCCGACCGTTCATTTATGTCACCGACGGTAACTACAAAAATCGAGGCGAGCTCTATCTGCTCCATAAATACCAAGGAGCCGAATTGAAGCACGACTACTGCCGTGACACGCTCTCAAACCTGCAACGCATTTGGGGCCGACCAGTTCACATCGAAACGGTCACGGATGACAGACCGACGGTCATCTCGTTCGACGGCATCAATCACGACATCAAGCAAAAGTAAGCCACGCCTCGATGCCGTGTGTCACCCGGCGCACGAAGCACTTTGCCCGCGAGCCGGTGCCGACCCCTGACCGTTCATCGCCTGAGCACGCGCAATGAACATCGCAAAAAATGCCGGTAACAGGCAATTTGGCTCGTTAAGTCCGACGCGATCGCCGAACCGTACAATAATGGCCTGAAGATTTCCGTTGACGCTACTGCCAAACATCCCGCCAAATACTCGACGTAGCCAATCAACGGTTTCAGTGAGATCTATCATGAGTTTGAGCGATTCTCTTTCTCAAGAACTAACCCGACTCATCGGCTTGAGCACCGTGCAACCGCTGACTGTCACGCTGCCGACGACCAACGGTCTCGACATGTCGATTGATTTCACCGCCGTTGATTCCCTGAGTTGTGCGTTTCGTGAACTCCGCATCGACGTACCGCACCTTGCTGGAGCGTCGTTCGCGACCCTCAAATTGTGGGCCGAAGATCTCTCGAAGCGGATCACGTACCTCTTGGAAAACCTGGGGCCGCTCGAATTTGATCCCACAACGCAACAAGTCCTGGTTCGCTCCAAGTCACCGGATCAGCGAACGGGCGGGGCGCGGTATTACGAAATTCTCTTGCAGTGTCAGTCGGCCGGACGCTTCTTCCTCCGCCGGTACTATTCTGATCCCGCTCAAGCGGGCCGAGATCAGGTTGACCTGCACATCACTCACGAGACTCTGTTGAAGCTCGTGGATGACCTCGCCGCTTCGGTTCCGTGATGCGGGGAGTATTCACCCACACGGCCAAGTGACTGTCTCGACAATGAGACCTCAGTGGAGTGACTCAACTTACTATCGTTTTAGTATTGCAGAATCGGATTGAGCCGATAATCTACTAACCGTTTAGTAGTTCGAGATGGAGCTGCCCTCGGTGATCCCGTGTGCGGGGCGGCTCGGCTGACTTGTGGGGAGGAGAACTCATGGCTCGTTCGGCGTCCAAGCATCCGACGGAATTGGAACTGGAAATTTTGAAGGTCGTGTGGCAGATCGAACCGACCACCGTGCGGCATGTCCGCGACGCGCTCGCCAGTGTGCGCGATCTGGCCTACACGACGGTCATGACCGTGATGTCGATCATGGCCGACAAAGGCTATCTCAAGCGGAAGAAAGAGGGCCGCAGCTTCGTCTATGAAGCGGTCTATCGCGAAAGCAAAGCCAGCCGCAACATGCTGCAAGACATCATCGATCGCGTCTTCGGCGGTTCG
>JANNDA010000536.1:0-18484 GCA_031387195.1 Planctomyces sp.
GCTGACGTCCAATGGCACTCACTTTTGTAGCGATACGGCGCGAGCCGTCCGGATGAAGCGAGATCAAACTCGACACTACCGGGCGGCTTGCGCCGCTCCGCTACTCGCTCGCATTATTCATGAGCCGAGGAGATTTTGACGCAGAGTGTTGCACACTAGCCCGACGAGTAAGCGAGGGAAGTTAGTGTTCCTCCCACCCTCCCTCGCTTGCGCGTCGGGCTAGTGAGAAGCGTGAATAATCCCGGCTAGCGGGAGTGTGGCGGCTGGTTGCGATCGCATCTGACCGTGTCGCGCCACCCACAGCAACATCAGCGTGCTGCTGACTCCGCAAATCACGAGCGTCGGCCAACCATAACGCAGACCACTGGACTCGACGGAGACAAACCAACTCCAGGCGGACTGTTGCAGTTCTTCGGAGTGGCCGTCGGCGAGCATTGTTCCCACTCGCTCGCGAACGACTGCCAAGGAGTTGAACAGGAAGTGGAACAAGACTCCCGGTAACAGGCTGCCGCTGCGTGCCGCGATCAGGCCTAACACCAATCCGAGCAATGTCGCGTTGAAGACCTGTTGCGGGATCATGTGCATCACGCCGAACGTGAATGCCGAAAGACCAATCGCGATTCCCGTCCGTCCGTTGCGGCTGAATCCGGTGAGCACAAATCCGCGAAACGCCAACTCTTCGCAGATCGCTGGTGCCGCTGCGAAAGAGAGCAAGATCAGCCAGATCGGCTGTTCGTGATCCGACATCGATTTCATTAATCGAGCCGCTCCTTCGGGGAGCTGCGGGAAGAACCAACTCAGCGAGGCAACCAACTCCAGCGACAGCGGATGCAGAGTCATCGGCAACAATGCGGCAACGACCAGAAACTTGCCACCGGGCCAACGCAGGCGAAATGTCTGTCGCAGGCTGGTCGTCAAAATCAATCCCATGATCAACGCCGGACAAGCAATGATCGCGACTTGTTGGATGACGAGTAACTTCATCATGGCCCCGGCCATCTGCTCCGGCGACACCAACGCGATTGATTCGCCGAACGCGCGCATCGAGACGAATTGCGCCAGCATGATCATCACGAAGCAGAACCCCGCTTCGGTAAAACTCGGTGTCGGTTCTTTGTCACGCAGCAGATGTTTGAACCACAACGCCGGCTCGAAGCGTTCTCCTTCGCGGAACAAGACTCCTTCGCTGGAGAATTGTTCGATGGCCCACCACAGCGCCAACAAGCTGTAGCCGATGCTCGTGACCAGCACTGGGCCGGCGAAGATCAATGCTTCCGTGTTGCCAGGATTCAACAACAATGCTTTCAGCAACAACGCGATCCCGACGACCGGCATCACGCTGTAGAACCACGAGCCTTGATGCACCGGATAGATTTCGACCGCCGGTGACAAGCAGAAGACCGTCAGACCGATCGAGACCATCAACAGCGGAGTCAGGTAATACTGCCCTTCTTTGGAACTGCGAGCAAACGTCGCCAATGCCAGACAGAGCGCGCTGAATAACGCGGACAGTGGAATCAGCAGCAACAGCAGCCACGCCAGCGCGGGTAATGAGGGCAACGAAACTTCCCCCATCTTCGCCATCGCGCCCGCTCCTGCCCCAGCACCGCGCGCCGACAGCAGGTAATTCCCGGTCGTGCCGATACTCAGTAGATTCAACAATGCCGTGCTCATGCTGAAGCACATGACGGTCAAAAATTTTCCCAGCACAATCTCCGTTCGAGTCGCCGGGCAGATGAGCAACGTTTCCATCGTGCCGCGTTCTTTTTCGCCAGCCGCCACATCAACCGCCGGATAGAACGCACCGGTCACCGCCATGATGACCAACAACGCCGGAAACATCTTGCTCCAGACATTCGCGGAAAGTTGCTCTTCGGCCGCCAGATCCAACTGCGAGGAACCGACCGGATTCGGCAGTTCCTGGGGCAGATTGGCTGTCGATAGTCGCTGACGGAGAATCTCCTGCTCCCAGGCGTCGAGCACTTCACGCACGCGAGAGTACGCGACCACCGATTTATCGTCGGCACGATTCTTGACGATCGTTGGCCGAGGATACGACATGAGATCTTCTGACTGCATTTCGCGTTCGGCGATCAAGCGATTCACCCGCTCGATATTTTCCTTCAATCCATCCGGAACAACGATGAGCACCTGAATTTGGCTGGCCGCAAATAAGTCGCTCAATTCGTGATCGATTGCCGCCAGCTTTACCTTGAGTTCGCCAATCGTCTTCGTGAGTTCTGACAAATTCGGCGATCCGGAATTCGCTGTGACGGCACCGGCTGCCGCTGTCGTCGCGTCAGTCGCCGTCTCAACGGTTCCCGTGGCGACACCCGCTTTCAGCAAATTGCGAATTGCCGATTCGGCCCGATCGAGCTCAGCACGGAGCGAAGCGTGTTCTTCGACTCGAATTCGCAGCTTTCGAGCTTGCTCGATCAACTTCACCTGTTGTGCGTCGTCGGCTCCGTCAGGATGAGGTAATTCTGCGGCAGTATCAGTGATCACCTTCAGCTTTGAGGCATCGTCCGGATTCACAAACCAGTTGGAAACGAACCGATCACCATCCAGTAATTGAGGCAGCGGAAGATGTTTTTCGCCGAGGATCACGACCGTTCGCGGCTGCTCCGTAAACAGCAGCGTCATCTGCAACATGCCGATCCCCATCGCGGGATACAGCAGCAACGGCAACACCGCGACCATGAACAGCGTCCGCCGATCACGGAGCTGATCGCGAACCTCGCGGAGAAAGATGAGGCGGATGTTTTTCCAGTTCATGGACATTTCCGAACAAAGCGACTGTCAATTGATCGCCGCAGCTCCCTGCGGATCGTGTCGTTCGATCAAATCAAAAAACAACTCTTCGGTATCGGGCTGTTCGTATTTGTCTTGCAGTTCCGGCAGCGTTCCGGACGCCAAGATGCTTCCCTTGTGAATGATCGCGATGCGGTCGCAGAGTTTCTCGACCTCACGCATGATGTGCGTCGAAAAGATGATGCACTTTCCCTGATCCTTCAGCGACTGCACCGTCGAGAGCACCTTGCGGGCGACCAGCACATCGAGGCCCGAAGTCGGTTCATCGAAGATCAGTACCGGAGGATCGTGAACGATCGCGCGAGCGATGCTCACTTTCTGCTTCATTCCGGTCGACATCTTCGCCCCCAGCATGTCGCGAAAGTCGTGCATTTGCAGCGTCGTGAAAATGCTGTCGAGTCGGCGTTTCAGCACCTCTTCTTCGAGCCCATACAGCCGCCCGTAGTACTCCACCATTTCCCACGCGGTCATCCGATCGTAGATGCCGGTGTTGTTCGACATGAATCCGATCCGTTGCCGTACTTCAGTGGGATGTGTTGTGACGTCGTAACCCGCGACGGTCGCTGATCCGCCCGTTGGCCGAAGCACGGTGCTGAGGATTCGCAAGCAGGTCGTTTTGCCTGCTCCGTTGGGCCCCAGTAATCCGTAGATCTCACCCGGATGCACTTCAAAGCTGACGTGGTCCAACGCCGCTACCCACCCGCGGCGCAGGTCGTCGAAGCCTTTTGTGAGTTCGGTGACGCGAATCATTTCAGTCTCATATTCAATACACCAGCTTCGCCCTCAACCCAATTGAATTAGGCGAGCGGGGCGGCGTCAGCCCCCCGGTCTGGGTCGTAGCAACCGGGGGGCTCACGCCGCCCCGCTCGCCATAACTCGACGGAGTACAAGGCTGATACTCTAGCACGCCCCAAAGTGCTGGGAGCGAATCGCCGCAATTTGATTCGTGTTGAAATCAAAAGCTAAGAACGGGAAGCGCCACGCGGCCAGACTCATGCGGAACCTCCGCCTCATCGCGCTCGTCGATGTATTCGTAAAAGACGTTCCGTTGGCGCGGGATGTAGCCCACTTCGCGGATACACCGCTTGATCGTTTCCAAAGTGAGGTGGTGAACGGTCCCCGCCGAGGCGACGACGTTCTCTTCGATCATCAGACTCCCCATGTCATTCGCTCCGAAGAGCAACGCCATTTGCCCGGTCTTTTCTCCCTGAGTCACCCAGCTCGATTGAATGTTCTTGATGTTGTCGAGGTAGAGCCGGCTGATCGCCTGCGTCTTGAGGTACTCGAACGCCCCGACCGGTGCGATGTGAGCCATGTCGGTGTTGTCCGGTTGAAACGTCCAACAGATAAACGCCGTGATGCCGCCGGTCTCGTCCTGCAACTGCCGCAGCCGATCGAGGTGCTCGATCCGTTCGGCCAGCGTTTCGACATGGCCGAACATCATCGTCGCCGACGATTTTCCGCCGAGCTCATGCCACACGCGGCAGACGTTGATCCAGTCGTCCGACAGCACTTTGCCGCGAGTGATCTCTTTGCGAACGCGGTCCACCAAAATCTCGCCGCCGCCGCCGGGCAGACTTCCGAGCCCGGCTGCTTTCAGTCGTTCAAGCACCGTTCGCAGCGGCAACTTGCTCAGCTTTTGCAGAGCGTGGATCTCCGGCGGCGAAAACGCATGCAAGTTGACCCGCGGAAATCGTTCCTTGATCGACGACAACAAATCCTCGTACCACTCGATCGGCAGATCGGGATTCATTCCCCCCTGCATCAGAATCTGATCGCCGCCGAGTGCCACAGTCTCGGCGATCTTCTGAAAGATCTCCTCCTTCGATAGCAGATATCCTTCGGGACTTTTCGGTCGTCGAAAGAACGCGCAGAAATCACACACCGCCGAGCAGACGTTCGTGTAATTCACGTTGCGATCGATGTTGAAGGTTCGATAAGGCTCCGGATGCAGCCGCTTCGTGACCGCGTTCGCCGCGATCCCGATCGACACCAGATCGTGCGACTGCAACAACGCCAGGCCGTCTTCATTCGACAGCCGTTCGCCTGCGACAGCTCGTTCGAGGATCAACCGGATCGGCGAATTGCCAAACGGCGAACGTCCGCCGAATTGCTCGTTGAGTTGCTCAATAAAATCACGATCGACCGCTAGGCGCGGCCGATCAATACCGGCGAACGAACGAACTCCGCGACCACACTCAGCGGGCGGACAAGCAGTGACGGAAGACAAGATCAACCCCTTCGGGAGCCAGTCCCGATTTGATAGCCAGTTCTCGAAACAGTCTCAGCCCGGCTCGTTCCGCTGAGCCGAGTGTGAAATGCAAATTGTGAACGAGATAGTTGCGAGCCAACTCCTCGGTGATGCCGAGCTTCGGTGCCTCACGCCGTGCGATCTCGGCAAATCGCTCAACGCCCCGATCGCGCGATTCGCACAACGCCTCTTCGACGTCGTCCAATTCCACATCGCGGCGAGCGGCCCACATCGCAAACACAAACGGCAGGCCGGTCCATTGAGTCCACTCTTCGCCGAGATCCCACGTCGCCACGAATCGCTCGCGCGGCGGTTTCATCGCTCGATCACCAATCAACAGCACGGCGTCGGCTGACGTATCTTCTGTCGCAAATCCGAGCGGCAGCAACGTCGTCGTCGGCCGCACTCCGAAGCGCTCCGCCAACATGACTCGCGCCAGCGTCGCGCTGGTTCGCGAACCTTCATCCAACGCCAGCGTCCGCACATTCGCGAACGGCACGCGGCTGAACAGCTTCACGCTCAGCACCGGCCCGCGAGTCGCCACGCACGCATCCGAGACAATCTCGTAATCGGCATCGCGAAGCACTTCGATCGACGGGATCAACGCCACATCCAGCTCGCCCGCCGAAAGGTCATCCGCCAGCCGGCTCGGCACATCGAGGATCAATTCAGCATCGCTGGCGAGATCCGCCAAGTCCTCAATCAACGGTTTCGAGTTGAGATAGCTCACCGCACCAATGCGGATCGGTCGTTCTCGAGTTGTGAACATGATCAATCGGTCGCTCATTTCGCCCTGGCTCCATGCGGGGGCGGATTATAGGCCGACGCGGTCTACTCGCCAGCAATGGAAGGGAGCCATTCGTTGAAGTTGAGCCCTTGCAAAATTGACCGCACGCAAGCGATCTCGATTAACGCGGTTCACATTGTTTGAATGGTAAACATGTAGCCCTCATCGCTCCGCGTGAGGGTCGCCGAGGACGCGAAGAACATCGTTTTGAATTTCGGTGTGAATCGCGCGACCGGCTGACTTCAAGCGGAGCGATGAAGGCTACTTTGGGGCTTCGCCGCGTTACTTCTTCGCCGTCTTCAAATACTCATCGTTGAGCTTGTCGCACGACCAGAGCAGTCCGCGTGTGACCAGATCGAGGTATCGCGCGTCGTTGACCGTCTCGCTGTTGTGGCCGAGTGTCGTGCTGAAAACGCGCGACTTGCCGTACTGGTTGATCCAGGTGACGACGTAATCATCGACCTTGTTGCCGACGTCTTGCTTGCCGCGAGCGAGCGGCTTTGCGGTCTCGAACAGCTTGATGTTGTTGTAGAGTTCTTCGTTGATCGTGGTCCAATTCTCCAAGCCCTTCGTGATGGCGTGATCGCGCTCAACGTAAGTGACGTCGATCGGCTTCTGCGGCCCGTGACCACTCGATTGAATGCCGACGAACTTGAACCAGTCGTCCGTGCCGACTCGGTAGCAGTGCATCGCGCAATGCAGATTCACCGCCGCGACACCGTTCTTGTGGGCGTTGAGGATGTTCTCGACATACGGCATGTCCTTCACGTCGGACGTGCATTCGTCGTGAATCACGACGTCGTAGCCCTTCGCCCAATCCGCCTTCTCATAGATGTCGAATCGAGCCTTCGTGGTCTTGTCGTCGGTATGAATCTGATCGACGACGACGTGAGCACGAGCCTCAATCCCCGTCTTGAGCAAGTCCTTCTGCTTGCCGTAATCGTGGCAGCAACCACCGGTGATGAGCAACGCTTTCAGCGGCTTCGGAGGCGCGGCCTGAACAACACCAGTCAAAGCCATCAAAGTGACACAACAGAAAGTAACGATCGTTCGCATAGATGAGTTCCTTGGAAGGATGCCACAAACCCCATCGAGCTTGTCTCGATGGTTCAAAGGCTTTTGCACTACTTTGAAATACACAACGCTCACGACCAGTAGTGCAAAGGCCCGCGAGCCACCGAGGCAAGCCCGGTGGGGTGTGAGTTATCGTAACGCCCGCCCGCCCGCATCCAGCACTTGTGTGTTCGACACGTCATTGCCGAAGGTCGCGAAGCGGTCAAATTTCCAGACGACTTCTTTGGACTTCGGATTCAGTTCGATCAGTTGCGGCTGTCCTTCGCCAGCGTGGCAGTTGCCGAAGATGTAATTGCCATTCGGCAGCACTTCGAGCGTTGTTACCCAGGCCAGCGCGATGCCGGGAAGATCGGTCTGCTCGATCTTCCACACGACTTGCTTGTCGCGAGTGACTTCAATCACGCTGTGTCCGTTGCCGGTCGCGATCAGAGTGTTGCCACTCGGCAGTCTCACAGCAGCAAAACACTTATTGCCGAACGCTTCCGGGCCGTGACCACCTTTCGGCTGCTTGCCGAAGAGCGGGACTTCGTATTCCCACACAATCTCGCTCGACTTGCCGTCGTACTCGCGAACGAAGCCGTCTCCCTCGTGACAGACGAGATAATTTCCGTTCGACAATTTCCGTACGAGCCGCGTGTCGGTATGCGGATGCGGGTGCAGAACCTTGAGCTTCACCTCTTTAAGCAGCTTGCCATCACGGTCGATTTCGATGATTCGAGCGGGGCCGGCCTCAGCGATCATCAACCGTCCCTCTTCGAGCGGCTGGAACGCGTGAACCTCGACCTTCTTCCCGTCGTTGCCGTTCTGCTTGGCCGAGTCGTAAGACCACACAACCTGTTTGGTCGCTGGGTCAATCTCCGCCACTTTTGCGGCTCCCTGTTGAACCAGAATGTGGCCATTCTTAAGCACGTGAATGTCGTGAATACCGCCCCAGCCCATTTCCCATTCGATGTCGCCATCCGCTTTGACAATCGCCAGTTTCCCTTTGCCCTGCACGATGACTTTGTGAGCCGCGAAGGCAGGACCGGCGGCGGCAGACAACAACATCAGCGACAGAACCAATCGTTTCTTCAGTGACATTCTGCGCCTTTCTGGCAACGGAGAGCGACAGGTCAATTCGTGAACGGCAACGTTCTATCGAGCTGACTCGGTCAACCCAAGTCATCTCGCTGTGATTTGCGAAGCGGCCTACATTCCGCCTCTTCCAAATTCCTTGAAACCGGCGAGCGGGGCGGCGTCAGCCCCCCGGTGCAACGCCGTTAAGCATTTGATCGCAACACAAATTGACCAATACAAGCCCGAAGCGCCAGCAAGCGCATTCAGTGACGGTTCGAAGACACGCACTCGCTGGCGCGTCGGGCTTGTATTGGTCGGATTCAAAATCCCTAACGGCGTCAGCCCCGCTCGCCTGAATTTCTCACAAAGGACAACATCATGAATCAATATCTCTCAAACATCTCTGGCAGCCGCTTAGCGATGTTCTTGTTAGGAGCCACGCTGGCACTTGGTTTCACTTATTCCGCCCACTTGCTCTCGTCCGCGATCGTGCGGCTGAAGCACGAGAACACGATCAAGGTCAAAGGGACCGCCGAAAAAACCATCACGTCTGACTCTGCCAGGTGGAGCGTGTCGTACTCCGTTCGTGCGGCTAGTTTGCAGGAAGGCTATGCCGAACTGGAGAAGAGCCGTGAGATCGTCAAGAAATACTTGGCGGACGCCAAAGTTCCCGAAGCGGAATGCACCTACGTCGCGATTTCTTCCAACTCGCAATTCAAGAAGGACATGAACGGCTTCACGACCAACGAGATCGACCTCTACGTTCTCAGCCAATCAGTGCAGGTGAAATCGAAAGACGTGACTCGCATCGACACGCTTTCGGACAGCATTACCGAACTCATCAAGAGCGGCGTTGATCTACAAAGTCATGCTCCGGCCTTTCTTTATTCCGGACTGGAGCAACTCAAACTCGAACTTCTCGGAGCGGCGACGCAGAACGCTTATGACCGCGCGAAGACGCTGGCCGAAAACAGCCACGGTAAAGTCGGCGGCCTGAGTTCCGCATCGCAAGGCGTTTTCCAAATCACACCGGTCGATTCCACCGACGTCTCTGACGGCGGTGAGTACGACACCAGCACCATCGACAAGAAAGTCAAAGCGGTCGTGACTCTGGAGTTCAGCATCGAGAAGTAAGTCTATGGACCGACGATTTGCTTCAGCAATTCGGCCAGCCGATATCCCGCCAATGCCACCCGGCGACGGGCGAGTTTGTTCGCGGCGAACTCGGCTCCCTGTGGCAGGATCGGGACGTCGTCGTTGGTGATCCGCTTCTGATCGAGGTCATCTGACAATGCAAACGCCAGATGTCCGTCACGATAAGCAGTGGTCTTCGCGGCGGCATAACTTTCGGCCGCCCACTGTTTGAAGTCGTGATGCTCGGCGAATTCGGGCAGTTGATCCGGTTTCAAGTGCGGGTCGTGCGTCAGCATTTCGGCCAATCCTTGCACGGCTGGAAAATGCGAATCGGTTCCCAGTCGATCGTCCCAAAAGCCATGCAGCTTGTGCGGCGGAGCCCCGATGTGTGAGCGAATCACCAGCAGATTGCCTCCCAGGTCAGCGTGTGCTCCCTTGGAAAATTTCTTCTCGTCAACGAGCGTCGCCACATGCAGCGGCTGATGCAGATCACCCATCAGATGAAACAGCCAACAGAGCCGAACCGCTTTGTTCTCATCGTCCGTGATGCCCGCCTCACGCCCATCGTCGGCACTCGCGTCCCCCTTGAGCACCTTCATCGACAGGTCGAGTTGTTCCAGAATGTTGGTCGAATTCGGCCCGTCACCAGCGACTGGATGAGCGGGCAGAGCCGCCTCTGTTTGACCGGCGTGATACGGGTAATTCACGTAGTGCCACGGGCCGCGATGAAATTTGTGGAGCGGATGCGTCGCAATCTGATTGCGAGGTAGGTTTCTGGGCGGACGAATGTGATCACACCAAACGGCCGCGCGGAGAAACATCCACTCCTGCTCCGAGACGCTATCGGGGCGATCTTTGAGCAGGATTTCCTTGCGGTGCGGATGCTTGCTCAACAACGTCACGACCGCGTGCCGCTGCCGATCGTTCAAGCGTTCGTAAGCAATCTTTGCGACCGTCAGATGTCCGGCATCATTCCAAGCCAACAACTGCTGAGCCCAACAAGCCACCGCCAAGACCAGCACGATTCGCAACACCTGTCTTTTCATGTTCAGCCCATGACACAATTGGTCGTTGGTTATTGGTCGTTGATCATTGGTCATTTCGTTGGGTGAATGATCGATGATCAATAACCAACGGCCAATCGCTTCCTGGTCTTGCCGCCGATGAACTGGCGGCTTCGTCGCCTTATTTCTTCCCTGATTCCGGAATCGTCTTGCGTTGCCGAGCAATCCGAGCCAACTCATCGGGAGCGAAAGCCAGTACGCCGTTCTTGCGAATCGCGCGGACCTTGCCCATATCGACCATCGCTTTGATCTCGTTTTCCGGCATGCCTAACGAGGCTGCCGCTTCACGCAGAGTCTTCATCGGTAACGGCATGAGCATGCCCTTTTGTGCGGATCAGAGAAGATGAAAAAGAAGTGACAAAGCACTGGCCGGGATTATTCGGGTTTCACACAAGCCCGACGCGCAAGTGACGCGTGCGACAAACTTCCCTCGCTTGCGCGTCGGGCTAGTGTGAAACAGCCTGCCGGGAAATCTTCCCGTCTCATTCATAATCCCCGCTGACTCGCTCGTTGTCTGGCCAAGCAACGGTATGGCGGTGGCATCCGGACTTCAAGCGGCGCAAAGACCATGACACGGTCGGCGAATTGATGAACCAGCGAAGTCCCTTGTTGAACGAACGTGATTGTCTGAAGGTGGGGCATTACAGTGAGCCGCTCGCGGTGAGCTTGCTGGAGACGGGGATCGTCTGGCGGTCGTCTCACGCTGCTTCGACGAGCCTCTTGACTGCATGGAATGGACGACGTGACGGAGACAAAATCTTCAAGTCCGCAGACGCCGGTCGCGGAAACGCCACAGGCTTTGCAGTTATTGCTGTCGGTGGAACGGCAGTTTCGCGAACACGATCCGGCGGTCTTCTTTGTGCTGCCGCGAGTTGTCAGGCGGGTGTTGCAGAACGAACTCGACATCGCCAGTCCGTGGTTACAGCCGCCGCATCGCAAGTTGTGTGTCGTCGAACGCGATCGCCTGTTGTGGCTCGTGGCGAATGACGAACTGGGTGTTGCGGACGAGGCCGTGTTGCCGCCACGGATCATGCTCATCGCGCGGCCGGATGAAGATCGGCTCGAACAACTTTCACGCGAAGAGTTGCAGCGGTACTACTGGCGGCGGGTGTTTCATGCACGCCTCGATTTCGAGTTGGAATTGAAGACTTCGGTCGGACAAATGACCCCCGCCGAGCTGCGTCAGCGAATCGATGATCTGGGGCAATCTCAATTCGACGAAATCCGTTCGGTGCTCCGATCCGAGCAGATGTTGCGACGGCCAGATGATCCGCGTCAGGTCTATGCCGAGTTCGTTGCCGTTTATCACGAACTGCGGATGTTCGCTCCCAAACTGTTGCCGATTTATTTTCCGTCGCTGGGAGACGAAGCCGCCGTGTTGCAGGCAATCGGTCGCGATTGTGATGCGGCTGCGATCCTGGAAGCGATTCGTCCGGCAGAGCTGTCCTCCACAGTATCGACTGTGGTCGAGTCGAAACCTGCGAATGCGGAAAGGGAACTGCTGGAATTCAAGCCCGTTCGACCGGCATCTCCGTCACCGCGCAAGTATGCCGCACTGACCCTAAAGGCCGAGCGTTTGCGAGTGAATGGGAACAACGTGCGAGCCGCCGCTGTCCGTCGTCGAGCGTTTGAGGTCGCACCGCCAGAGTACGTTGATGCCGCCGGCCAGGAGATGGTCCGAGAAATTGAGTACCTCGTCCTGCGGCTGCAAGCGGCGCTGGAACTGACGGATGACGACGTTCGGCCGTGGCTGGCCATGTGCGAACGTTTGCTCGCAGGGGCTCGACGAGGATTTTGGAACGCGAACGCGCGGCTGCTCTATGACCTGCAACAAGTCTGTCTCGATCATGAACAAGAGACCTATCACGTCGATCTGTTGGGCTGGGCGCTGAGCCGAGGCCAGCGATCGCTGAAACACCCCTTGCCGAATCAGCGTTTCGTGATGATGTCGAAGCATCTCCGAATCGCCGCGCTGCGTGTGCCGGTCGTTTTGATCGATGAATCTGGCCGACGCGACTTGAGTGATCTGCTGCACGCGGCGGCAGACGCGGCCGAGCAGATTCTCCGGCATCGGCTCGAACCGCTCATTGTGCGATCGCTGACTGAAGCAGGGTTCACACCCAACAGCGTGGTGGAACGAGTGGCCTGCCGCAAAGTGACCCAGGAACTGTTAGACGGCATCGTCCAACGCGGCTTCATCACATTGGGTGATCTGCGAGACGCGATTTCTCGCAACCAACTCAAGATGCCTGACCTCAACAACGCCCGCGAGTTCTTTACCGGAGATCCGTTGCTGCGAGCGAACCGTTTGTTTGCCGCGACGCTGGACGGTGTCTATCAACGAGGGCCATTTTATCTCCGTTGGTTGCAACGCCTGAACTCGCTGGCGTTTGGCATTCCGTATTGTCGAGCGGTGACGAAATACGTGGCGTTACCGATCGGGTTGGCGTTTTTGGTGTTGATGGCGGCCGAGGAAGTCGCGCACCTCGTCGTGCGCAAGCAACCGACACCGCACGTTTCCGACGTGGGGGCGGCGATTGAATCCGTGAATGCCACAGCCAACGCTGTCGCATCCGGCGGACATGCCGCAGCTCGGCATTATCTGGTCTACAACCACGTAAATCTGTTTTGGTTGAGCTGCTTTATTTTCGCGCTGATTCACGCTCCACAATTCCGTGAGGCTGTGATTTCGATCTTGAAGCGGACTTGGAAACTCTTGAAGTATGCCATCATCGTGATGCCGGGAAAGATCGCCGCACTACCCTGGGTCATGTGGTTGCTGAAGAGTTTCCCGTTCCTGGTGTTTCGTCGCTTCCTGCTGACTCCGTTGGTCGTCACGGCGGTTCTCTGGAAGGCGTTGCCGGCCCTTGGCATTTATGAACCGCTCAACCGCTGGTGGGGATTGGCGATCTTTCTGGGATCGCTGCTTGCGCTGAATTCGCGAGTCGGACGAGATACCGAAGAGCTGACTCGTGAGTTCGTCGCGCGGACGTGGTATCGCATCCGAGTGCATCTGGTGATCGGCTTATTCACGTTGATCGTCGATGCGTTTCGCTGGCTGATGGATGGTCTCGAACGAGTACTGTACGCGGTCGATGAATGGTTGCGGTTCCGCAGCGGAGAGAGCCGTGTCACGCTCGGCTTGAAAGCCATTCTCGGACTGGTGTGGGGTATTGTTCGCGGCGTCGTGCGCTTCTGTGTGACGTTGCTCATCGAACCGCAGATTAATCCGATCAAACATTTTCCCGTGGTCACGGTCTCTCACAAATTGGTGTTGGGCACGCTCACGATTCCGCTGGCGACGGTCCTGGAAAGCGTTTACGACAAAGCGACCGCGTACACGATTACCGGCTTGATCCTGTCCGGTATCCCCGGTGTGTTCGGCTTTCTGGCGTGGGAATTCAAAGAGAACTGGCGACTGTATGCCGCGAATCGGCCGCCCAAGTTACGCCCAGTTTTGGTGGGACATCACGGCGAAACATTGTTACGGCTGCTACGGCCCGGCTTTCATTCCGGCACGATTCCCAAGCTGTTTTCACGGCGGCGGCGAGCGGCTCGTAAATCCGTTGCCAACCGACATGTGAATAGGCAGGCTAAGTTTGAGGAAAAGCTGCATCACGAAGCGACGAGCGTGCTGCACTTTGTCGAACGAGAACTGATCGCCTTGTTGAGTGAAAGTCGGACGTTTCAAGAGCGATCGTTGTCGATTGGCCGAATTGATGTGGCGACTAATCGCATCGTGGTACAGCTCAACGATGAGAGGCTTCCCGAGATTCCCGTGCGAATCGAGTTCACCGAACAGTCCGGGTGGCTCATTGCGCGAGTTTCGGATCAAGGTTGGCTCAGCGAATTGAGTGAGGACGATCGCACAATCTTCCGCGCCGCGTTGGCCGGGCTCTACAAGCTGGGGGCCGTTGGTTTGGTCCGCGAACAGATCGAAAGCCACCTCATCGCATCGCCACCGCCTGCTCCTGCGAGTCCATCCGGCACTCCGCTTTCCGTCGCTGATACCTCTGCCGAACCGTTGCCGTATCCCTACGATATCTCTGCCGCTGGTTTAGTCGTTTGGCCTCAGCCCGACTACACATCCGAAGTGCATTACTCATTGGAGGAGCGTCCGACTACCGTACCTCGCCCCCGCTCATTAGCTCGTGCCGCAGGACTGAAGC
Source organism: Planctomyces sp. (assembly GCA_031387195.1). GTDB lineage: Bacteria > Planctomycetota > Planctomycetia > Planctomycetales > Planctomycetaceae > SXKJ01. Next base: position 14,347 of record JANNDA010000536.1, read on the forward strand.
TGTTCCCACTGGCAGCCATCGTCTATCGCGAAAATCCTCTGAACTGGACTGACTGGAAATCATTCTGGGAGGCAGAACAAACTTTGTCGGCCAGCTCCATCAATCTGCTGCCGGAAGTTGAGTTGCTCAAGCCGTCATCGCAGCGAACTCAACCCAAGAAAGAATCACATGGACAAGAAAAGTAAAAAGCGAATCGACATCCTGCGAGCCCACTTACAACGGCTGCGCCAGCAGCACTCCGGAGCACGCCAGCAAAACGACGATCCTGAGGAACTGAAGGCGCTGACCCAGCAGATCGCTTCGGTCGAGGTTGAGTTGCAATCGCTCACTGGGGCATCCAGTCCAAGCACAAAGTGATCACGGAATCGCCGCTAACGATGACTTTTCTTCAACCGAGAAGTTGCTACCATGCCGCCGCGATTCGGGGCGGTAGCTCAGTTGGGAGAGCGCTGCGTTCGCAATGCAGAGGTCGAGGGTTCAACTCCCTTCCGCTCCACTTTTCTTCAAAAGAAGCCCTTCGACGAGAACGTCGAAGGGCTTTTTGGTTTTCAGGGCCACGGTTTGACTCGACCGGTCACCCACGCAACCAGACGATTGCATGATTTCCACAATTGCCAGGGTGTGCCGCCGTTGATTCGGACGACGTCGGTCACCCGGCTTGGACCTCTGACGGCTCGGTCATTTTGAAGGTGCGGTCATGTGGTAACAGGACTTCGACTCGCCTTCAGTTCAGTCGGAGTTCATGGTGAGCCCGTAAGCAATTCACAATGTGGCCGTGATTGCGCGATTGCCCGAAAGCTAGTCGTTTGACGCACGCGGATCGCGCGGCTCATCGGGGCGTGAAGTATTTCAGGAGTGCTTCCTGCACGTTTTTCGGCGCGGCAAACAAAACCTGGCTGCGGCGCGGGAGTTGCCTTGAGTACGCGAGAAAGTTTTGCACGTTGATGGCTAAACTAGGTCAACGTTGGCTAAACCAGATCAAATCTCAGATCCCCTTGATAACGACCGAGAGTATTCCACTCCATGACGATTCGCGTTGCGCTCCGACATGTCACTGAATATCGCTACGACCAGTTGATCAATCTCGGGCCGCAAGAGGTGCGGTTGCGGCCGGCTCCACATTGCCGGACGCCGGTGCCGAGCTATTCCTTGAAGATCGAACCGGCCGAACACTACCTCAATTGGCAACAAGACCCGCATGGGAACTTTGTGGCTCGGCTGATGTTCTTGAAGCCGACTCGCACGTTTCGGGTGGCGGTCGATTTGCTCGCCGAGATGACGGTCATCAACCCGTTCGACTTTTTCATCGAACCGGCCGCCGAGCTGTTTCCGTTTGAGTACGCTCCCGAGTTGGCGAACGACCTCGTGCCGTTCTTGGAGCGGTTACCGGTCGGGCCGCAGTTGGCGAAGTACTTGCGAACCATAGATGTCTCGCCGCAGAGGACCGTGTTGTTCCTGGTGGGCCTGAATCTGAAGCTGCAGGGCGACGTGAGCTATCTGATTCGGATGGAGCCGGGGGTTCAAACTCCGGAGGAGACGCTCGAAAAGAGATCAGGGTCGTGCCGCGATTCGGCGTGGTTGCTGGTGCAGATTCTGCGCAGCTTCGGGCTCGCGGCGCGGTTTGTGTCGGGGTATCTGATTCAACTGACGCCCGACTTGAAGCCACTCGAAGGGGCGGCGGGAGCGACGCAGGACTTCACCGATCTCCATGCGTGGGCCGAGGTCTTCCTACCGGGAGCGGGTTGGATCGGCTTGGACCCCACGTCGGGACTGCTGACGGGCGAAGGGCACATTCCGCTCGCGGCGACACCGGCTCCGCAGACGGCGGCTCCGATCAGCGGCTGCGTCGATGAATGCGAGGTCAAATTCGCCGTCGAGATGAATGTCACGCGGGCTCACGAAGACCCGCGTGTGACGAAGCCATACACCGATCAGCAATGGAACGAGATCGACCGACTCGGACATGTCGTGGATGAGCGGCTGCGGCGCGGCGACGTCCGGCTGACGATGGGTGGCGAGCCGACGTTCGTCTCGATCGACGACATGGAAAGCCCCGAGTGGAACACGGGTGCCGTCGGTCTACACAAGCAGCAACTTTCGATGGAGCTGATTCAGCGGCTGCGGACGCGGTTCGGGCCGGGAGGCTTGCTGCACTATGGGGAAGGCAAATGGTATCCGGGCGAGTCGTTGCCGCGCTGGGCCTACACCTGTTTGTGGCGGAAGGACGGGCAGCCGATCTGGTCGAACTCGAAATGGCTGGCGGGGGGCGAGCCAGATACGAAGTTGAGCGTGGATCGGGCGGGGCTGTTTCTCACCGAAGTCGCTCGTCGATTGCACGTGGAGCCGCGCTGGATTCAATCGGCCTACGAAGACGTTTGGAAAACGGTCGAACAAGAACACAAGCTGCCGGTCGATGTGGACGCTCGCAAATTTGATCTCGATGCGGACGAGGATCGGCGTCGTCTGGCCCGGGTCGTTGAGCAGGGGCCGACGCGGAAAGCCGGGTTCGTGTTGCCGCTGACGCGCGCGTGGTGGCAGACGCGCGCCGGATGGGTCAGCAGTGCGTGGCCGCTACGAGCGGAGCGGCTGTTCTTGTTGCCGGGCGATTCACCGATCGGGCTGCGTCTGCCGTTGGACTCGTTGCCAATCGGAGGGCCAGCGAGTGCAACAACGCTGTACCCGATCGACCCGTTCGCCGAGCGAGAGCCGTTGCCCGGGTTTGCGGAGTTGCGGCGGGCGAGTCCGAGTGGGCCGCTTGAGCCTCGCGCGGTGACGATCACGGAGCAGGAACGTGACCGCGCCGCACGGCCGACGAACGATGCCTTGAGCGAGACGAACGAACCAAACGATCTGCCGAAGGGAACGTTTATCAAGGTCGTTCGCACGGCGATGTGCATCGAACCGCGAAACGGTCGGTTGCACGTGTTCATGCCGCCGGTCGAGACACTGGAAGATTACCTGGAGTTGGTCGCCGTCGTCGAAAAGACGGCCGAGGCGCTGCAGCAACCCGTCGTGTTGGAAGGTTATCTGCCGCCACCCGATCACCGCATTCAAGTGATGAAGGTGACTCCCGATCCGGGCGTGATCGAGGTCAACGTGCATCCGGCCGGGTCGTGGGAGGAACTGAAAGAGATCACGACCGGCGTGTATGAGGAGGCGCGGCAGTCTCGGCTGGGGACCGAGAAGTTTCAGCTCGACGGCAAGCATTCGGGGACGGGTGGTGGCAATCACATCGTGCTGGGCGGGGCGACACCGGCCGACAGTCCGTTTCTGCGGCGACCCGATCTGCTGCGGAGTCTGGTCACGTATTGGAACAATCATCCGTCGCTGTCGTACATCTTTTCCGGGCAGTTCATCGGGCCAACGTGCCAGGCTCCGCGCGTCGATGAAGGTCGTCGCGACGCGCTCTACGAGTTGGAACTGGCGTTCGAGCAAATCCCGTCCGAGGGACCGATCCCGCCTGGGCTGGTCGATCGCGTGTTTCGCCATTTGTTGGTGGACCTCACGGGCAACACGCATCGAGCCGAGTTCTGCATCGACAAGCTGTACTCGCCCGATCACGCGAACGGTCGGCTCGGACTCGTGGAGTTCCGAGCGTTCGAGATGCCGCCGCACGCGCGGATGAGCCTGACCCAGCAGTTGCTGGTGCGGGCGATCGTGACGTGGTTCTGGGAGACGCCGTATCGTCAGCCGTTGGCGCGCTGGGGAACGGCCCTGCACGACCGCTTCATGCTGCCCCATTTTCTAGCGGCCGACCTGCGCGACGTGCTGCGCGATCTGCAACAGGCGGGCTTCGCGTTTCGCGAGGAGTGGTTTGCACCGCACCTGGAGTTTCGTTGCCCACCGATGGGCGAGATCGCTCACGACGGCATCACACTCGTGTTGCGACAGGCGATCGAGCCGTGGTACGTCCTCGGTGAAGAGCCAGGGGCGGGTGGCACCGCGCGGTATGTCGATTCGTCCGTCGAGCGGCTGGAAGTGAAAGTGACCGGCTTCAACGCGAGCCGCTTCGCCGTCACCTGCAACGGTCGCAAGGTTCCCTTGCAAGCGACCGGCACGCCGGGGGAATACGTAGCCGGTGTCCGCTATCGGGCCTGGCAGCCTCCGAGCTGTCTGCATCCGACCATTCCGATTCACG
>JANNDA010000558.1:0-2405 GCA_031387195.1 Planctomyces sp.
CACCAATCGACGTGCCGACGGGCATCGTGGTGAAGTCGATGAAGTGGCAAGCCCCCGACAAAGACTCCGAGGTCGCCATCCGCGCAAACCGGATCAACCCCTCACCGCCGTGAGCCTGCGTGTCATCCTGCCGCAGGTTAAAGATGTTGCACCGTGAAAACTGGTCAGGTTGTCCATCACCGTTGAGGCGATTGTTCCCCGATATCGCTGCATCTGACGTCATGAGTCTCACTTCCCTGTGAGTGTGTTGACCGGCCTCGCTCAAAAAGCGCGGGATGCTACAAGTGCCCACGGATCGGATCAATCCGGGTTGTGCAGTGGCACAAACCAAAGGCATGCGGCCAAGCCGCAAAAGTAACCCAAAGCGTTAGCGAGGGCGGGCGTTCCAAGAGACTCTGAATTCATCGCGTTGTGAAGCGTCCGTCGTCGCTAAGGACCGGCACATGAATAACTGTCGCGATAGTCGTGGATCGCTCCGCGATCCAACGTTGGTTCGCGGAGCGAACCACGACTATTACTTCTGCACCGATCCTAACGCTTCGGGTTACATCGCGGTACGCCGCGTCCTCCATGAATAATCCCGGCTAGGAGCCCACGCTTCCCAGAACCGATGTGGTCAAGAACTGGGGTGGGCGTGGCAACTCGGCTCGATGCTGAATGGTGGATGTTCGACCGTCGGTGCTGATCAAGCTCAGCGGTCTGGGCATCGCGATGCTGCGAGCTCTGTCGCACAAAAATCTCAGCACCGTAGCACGAGCAAGCCGGCCGACGACCTTCCCCGCGTCGCAAACGTAAGCGCGCGAGCAAACGCCGTCGCGAAACAGCGGGACGACTTGTTGCATCGTCGCGGTGGCCGGAACAATCGTCACCGCGCGGCTGACGTAGGACGTAATCGTTCGCTCTTGAAGGTCGCCGGTCAGGCTGGCCTTCAACAACTCATAGTCGGTCACGATCCCTTCGAGCCGGCCTTCGTCATCGATGACGCAAAGCTCAGTGGCATCCGCATCGACGAGCATTTCGAGCGCTTCGTCCAGTCGCATTTGTGAGCTGACTGAGACGAAATCTACCGACATCAACTCGCAGACTGACTTCTGCATAGCAAGGCTCCTGTGCCAGAAGGAAATCGGCCAAAGCCTAGGTTGCGAAATACCCACAAACCCTCAGAACTTGCAGCATTGCTCGAATCAGAGGCCGGGACGTGCGGGACTTTGCCGACCAATGCGGCTTTGCCGAACAGTGCGATTGAACGCGGCATACCGTTCGTAGGTCAGCCACTCTGAGACTGACCATCATCGGCGGGAGCATGGCAGAATTGGTTATTGGTCGTTGATCATTGGTCATTTGGATTGCATTCTCTTGTCGGATGACCAATGACCAATGACCAATGACCAACGACCAATGATCAATAACCAACGACCAATGAAGTTACTGCATTTTCGCGCTACGATTTGTGGGACACTCTCTCATTGATCAACCCTTTCGCTTGGCTGCTATGACACCCGACCAACAGGCTCAACTGATGCTGCTGACCTACGCCATGATCGCGTTCGGGTTGTTGTTCGCGTCGATGCGCCGCTGTCGAGATGGTTGGAAAGTGTGGTTGCTGTATTTAATCGAACGCATCCACGTCGCCTTCATCTGCCACTGGCGAGCGAACGGTCGCTGCCCGTATCCCGAATCCGGCGGTGCGATCATCTTGTCGAATCACCGCAGCCCGCTCGATCCCATGCTGACTTGGATGAACCATCATCTGCGACACGAAGAGGGGGCGAGGTCCGTGCGAGTCATTGGCTATTTGATGGCTCGCGAATATTACGAGATGCCGGGACTCGTTGGCTGGATCAGCCGCGCGATGCAGTCGATCCCCGTCGATCGAAATGGCCAAGATGTGGCTCCGACTCGCGAAGCATTGCGACGCCTGGCGGCAGGCGACCTGATCGGCATCTTTCCCGAAGGAGGGATCAATACGGGTGAAGGACTGCGCGAGGCGAATCCCGGTGTTGCCTTTCTCGCCCTACGAGCCGGAGTGCCGATTATCCCCGTTTACATTCACGGGGCGTTGCAGCCCAACAGCATGATCGCTCCGTTTTACACGCCGTGCCGTGTGCGAGTGACCTACGGCACGCCAATTGACCTAAGCCACTTGAAGGGGCAGCGGAAGACTCAGGAGTTACTCAACGTGGTGACAAACGCCCTGATGCAACGGCTCGCCGAGTTGGGCGGCGTGACTTATCAGCACTTGCCAGGCGTTGCGAACGAGTCGAGTTGTCCAACGTCCCTGGGTCAGGCACCGCAAAATTCAAAAATTGCGGAGTTAATCGTTGAGACAATAAGAACAACGGTCCGCCAAATTTGTATTTTGCGGTGCCAGACCCATAGTCTCAAGAACGCGACGAGAGCCACAT
>JANNDA010000585.1:0-2529 GCA_031387195.1 Planctomyces sp.
GCAGAATTCAAAATTGGCGGGATGACGTTTGATTCGCGCCCAGGACTTTGTTCCGCCAATTTTGAATTCTGCGGTGCCTGACCCCTGACTGCTCGCGGCAAGTACCTGCCCAACACAATCTGCTGAGAACCGAGCGGCAAGTTCGGCAATGTCTCCGGATAAACTGCCGCCGTGCGCAAACCCTCGAACTCGACTCTCACATCACGTAATCCAGGTGAAGCGAGTTCAACTAACAGCTCGCGAGCCGCTTTCGCCGGACCCTGCTCACCACTGAGCCGACGCACTGAGCCGCCACCGATGGCTCCCAACGCCTTGAGCACCGGCCATTCATACGTGCTGCCGATCGCCACCGCGTGGAAGGCGAGCGATGAATCCTGCACCCGGCGGCTCAACGAACTTGCGAACTCCTCCGGCGTCTTGCTCCCCGTCGTAACGATCCCGTCACCGAAGTAAATGACGTGAGTCGTAGGACGGGCACTCTTGCCCGTCTTCTTCTTCTCCTCATCGCTCAACACACCATCTCGACGGGCAAGAGTGCCCGTCCTACAGGCCGAATCAACCGCCTTACCGAGATCGGTCCAACCGAGCGAACGCCGTTTGGCGACGAACTCGCGAGCTTGCGCAATCGCTGGCGGTTCGACGGCGCGAGCCGACTCGAACGCCCAGTCGCAATTCACGTCGCAACCAGCGACGTTGAACGTGTCACGCGGCGACAACGAAGACAGCAGCGACGCCAGGAACTCCGCCTGCGTGCGGCGTTGTGGTTCGTCCATTGACGCCGACGTGTCCGCGAGAATCAGCAGCGACAACGGCTCGCCATTCGGCAGCAGTTCGCGATCCCAATCACCGTCGTTCCCCGGCGGCATGAATTGCAACACAAAGTAACCGTCGTCGCCCCGACGATGCGGGATCAGCACGACATCCGACGGCGGCGGTTCGGTTTCAACAACAACCTCGAAGTCACGAGTCGGCGTGTGATTCTGCGCGGTGAAGCGAACTCGCCCCGCTTGCCGAGTCAGCTCATCGCGAGTCATATGCGTCGGCGACTTGATGCTCTTCAACGGCACCGCGGAAGAGACCGTCACGTCGATGTCCAGCTCGCGCAACGGATGCTGCTTGAGCAGATCGCTCTGCAACGCGTAGCTGTAGCGATACCGTTTTCCGCGTAACGGTAGCACCTGCGTGTAAGTGATCTTCACTCGCTTTTCCGAATGCGCTTCGATCGGAAAGACCCGTGCTTTGAAGAGATTCCCACCGGCCCATTCCAGCAGTCCCGGATCGCGTCGTTCACGCAAGATCGTCTCGTAGATCTCACGAGCCCGCTGCTTCTCGACGATGTCCGCCTCGACCAGTTCGTTGCCGATCCACATCCCGAACCCGCTGATCGAAGCGTCCGCCGGTAGCGGGAAGAAGAAAGTCCCTTCCGTGCGAGTCGCGCTGTGATTGACGAACGATTCCTCAATCACCGTCCGCGCGATCTGATCGCGGATATCGACCGAGACTTTGTGATACCCGACCGACAGCGGCACGTTCCGTCCGTCGATATTCGCGATCAACGAACCGAGCGACTCCTGCGGAATCGCACTCTTGAAGCCGAGCAGCCATGTCGGCGTGTGTTTGAGTTTCGTCAGAGTTCCGATGTCGCGTTGTGAGTTGACGCGAAAGACGTGCGTGCCGGGTTCAATACGTAGCCCTTTCGCTCCGCGAGAGGGATTGCCGGGCGCGCGATCCGCCTCCTGTGTCGCGTTCGATGCTTTCTTCGTCGACGGCATTTCCTCACGCGGAGCGTGAGGGCTACTTTGCAGCAACTCGAACGTCTGTCCGACCGGAACTGTGATCTCGACCTCGCCGGAGTGCAGTCGCATCTGCGTCGGCGAAATCATCTCGGCCAACGAGCCGGGGCCGAGAATGACCAGCGTGTCGGGAACAAGTTTCACCGCGACGGCGTTCGCCCCGTTCGTGTCGGTACGCAACCAATCGCCGATGCGCAGCAACGTCTCTTCGCAGATCGGCGTCCAACGCCGCGACGGGCCGAGATGTCCCAGTTCGCTCGCCCCTACGACCGGTTGCAGCGAGACGATCCCTTGATGCTCGGTCACTTTGCCGATGCGGCCATCTTCGGTCAGCGTCTCGCGCACGACGAAGCGGCGATCGTCGATTGGCGTGTTGTAAGCCAGTACGGTGACCACCGAGAGCACTTTGTCGCGCCCGTCTCGTTCCTGAGTCAGCCGCAACGATTGCAGGCTGTTGTCCGTCGCATCGGCCAATGCTTCCAATCGCATGCGCGGCTGCTTGCCGGATAACTCCGTGCGGTATCGCCGAAACTCGCGGCCATCGCGATTGAACTTTTCGACCGATCGCGCGGCGAGCCAACTGGGACGTTCGCGCCAGGAGGATTTCGACACGGAATTTGGCGAGCGGGGCGGCGTCAGCCCCCCGGTATTTACTTTGAGCGGAATGGCGCTAGCCACCGGTGTTGTGGGGGAGATTTTCCCGGCGAAATACCGGCGGCTAGCGCCTTGCCGCTCA
>JANNDA010000589.1:0-3613 GCA_031387195.1 Planctomyces sp.
GATCGCAAGATCGCCATCATCGACGATGCCGCCGCGATGAACGATGAAGCGGCGAATGCATTTCTCAAGACACTGGAAGAGCCGCCGCCCAAAGCGTTGATCATGCTCATCGCCGATAATCTCGACGCGTTGTTGCCGACGATCCGCTCGCGCTGTCAGGTCATTCGCTTCGATCCGCTGCTGCCAGCCGATCTGACGGACTTGATGCTGCAATTGGACTGGGTCAAAGAGCGCGATGAGGCAGCCGCGCTCGCAGAACTCAGCGACGGGAGTTTGGCCGTTGCGGCTCAATTGCTCGATCCGGCATTGCGCGAACTGCGCGATGCGTTTTATCGCGAACTGGCAAGCCCCCAATTCAACCCGATTGCGTTGACGGAGCAACTGACCTCCGGCCTCGACGCGATTGGTGGTGACTCGGCGACGACTCGGCGAAATGCCGCGTGGCTGATTCGCTTCGGCTTGGAATTCTTTCGCTCGGCCGCGATGTACTTGTCCGATCAGCCGTCGGGCGGAGTGATCCCTGCCGCCGTGTCGTTTGCTCGACGGTTCGATGCTCGGTCGCCGGAAGACCTGGAGTTCGTCATGAGCCTGTTTGAGCGCGTGGCGGAAACCGAAAGGCACATCGAAATGAACATCGCCGTGCCGCGCTGTCTCGAAGTCCTGTGTCATGACCTCGGTCAAAAACTTCGGCCGGCGGCACGCTAACTCGGATTATACACGGACGGAATTTACCCCGAAGCGTCAGCGTGGGCGTCGTCACGGTTCGCCCTCGCTGACGCTTCGGGTTACTGAGCGGCACCTCGCTGACAATTCTTTGTCACCTTCGCCCGCACTTGGCAAACGTCGGCATCACGATCATCCTTCCGCCCCGAATGTCACTGGGCCACCGGCCCGCGAAAAGGATGAGTTCTTATGCACGTTACGATCACCGCCGTGGGGCCAGACAATCGTGGTCTGGCCGATCCGATCATTCACTACCTTGCCTCGGCTGGCGCGAACATTCAAGAAATTCAGATGTACGACCACGACAGCGAGAAGCTGTTCGCGATGCTGCTCCGCGTCGAGTGGCCGGTCGAGCAAGAGGCAATCGCCACGTTACGGACACGCATGAATCAGATCGGTGAATTGAAGGGTCTGTCGATCCGCACGTGGGCACGCGACGAACAAACTCGACCGCCGCGCATTGCTATTTGCACGACGTATCGTCCCGAACCGGCACTCGCGGTGTTACGAGCGATTCGCGACGGTCGAGTGAAAGCGACTCCCGCCGTGATGATCGGTAATCGTTCTTCCTGTCGTGGCGTTGCTGAGCAATTCGGCGTTGATTGGCATGACGTCGGTGACGCGAAAGGGAACCCGGACAACATGCGGATGATCGAGCTCTTCGATCAATACGAAGTCGATTTCATTCTGCTCGCACGCTACATGCGCATTCTGCCGCCAGCCACCTGTTGGCGATTCGCTGGAGGCCGCATCATCAACTTACATCACGGCCTGCTGCCGCCATTTCCCGGATTTCGTCCCTACGAGGACGCATACAGCCGCCACATGCTGACGTTCGGCGCGACAGTGCATTTCATCGTTCCGGAACTCGATGCCGGTAATCAGATCATCCACCAGAGCACGTTCACCGTCGAACCGGGAACGCCGCTCGAAGCGGTCAAGCGGCAAGGGGAATCCGATCACGAACCGTCCTGTTTGGTCGAGGGCTTGCGCCGCGTCGTCGATCGCGAAGTCGAACTGCACTTCCACCGCGTGATCCGCACCGGGGCTCGGCGAAGAGAGGCAGATACGACGGCAGCGACCTCGTCCGTAAAGTGACCCGCAGGATGGCACAAACCCCACTGAGCTTGCCTCAGTGGTTTCAGGGCTTTTGCACTACCTTGAATTTCGTCTCGTGTGAATTCGCTGCGTAGCGCAGAAGCCTTTTTCCACTGAGGCAAGCTTAGTGGAGTTTGTGTTAATTACGCCAGAACTTCGTTGACCACGCGTCCGGCGACGTCGGTCAGGCGGAAGTCTCGGCCAGCGAATTTGTAGGTCAGACGTTCGTGATTCAGGCCGAGTTGATGCAGGATCGTCGCGTGCAGGTCGTGCATGTGGACTTTGTCTTGGACCGCATGATGACCAAACTCGTCGGTCTCTCCGAAAGCGAATCCGGGCTTCACGCCACCGCCGGCCAGCCAAGTGGTGAAGCCACCGGGGTTGTGGTCTCGACCGGTGCCGTTCTTTTCGGCGTAGGGGGTGCGACCGAACTCGCCACCCCACCACACGAGCGTGTCGTCGAGCAGGCCGCGTTGTTTGAGGTCTGTGAGCAAGCCCGATATCGGTTGATCGACCGCCTTCGCGTGGTCGGCATGTTTGGGCAGGTTGCTGTGCTGATCCCACGCGGGATTGGCTGAGTTATCACTGTAGTTCACTTGGATATATCGCACGCCCGACTCGGCCAAGCGTCGAGCCATCAAGCATTGGCGGCCGAAGTCTTCCGTCATTTTGCTGCCGATGCCGTACAGGGCTTGCGTCTCTTTGGATTCTTGCGACAAGTCGAAAATCGTGGGGGCATGGTTCTGCATGCGGAAGCCCAATTCAAATGAATCGAGCACCGCTTGCATCTCGGCGTCGCCGGAATGCCGAGCGATTTGTTCCGCGTTGAGTGCTTGCAGCAGATTGAAGCGTTCAAGCTGTTCGGTGGAGGAAAGCCGCTCGTTGCTGAGGTATCGCACGCGCGCTTCTGCTGCGGGGATACCGGCTCGGCCGATCGCCGTTCCCTGATAGACGGGCGGCAAGAACGCCGTTCCGAAGTTGCGTGGTCCGCCATTCGCGATCGCCGGACAGATCGAGACGAATCCGGGCAAGTTCTGGCTCTCGGTGCCGAGCCCGTAACTGATCCACGCTCCCATCGACGGGCGAATGAAGTTGGTTGATCCCGTGTGCAAGAACAACGTCGCCGGCCCGTGAGCGACCCCTTCGGTGTGCATACTGTGAATGAAACACAAATCATCGACGTGCTGGGCCGTGTGTGGAAACAACTCCGACGCCCAGCGGCCTGATTCGCCGTGCTGCCGGAACTTCCACAGCGACTTCATCACTCGGTGCTGCACGATTTTCCCGGTCTTGGCCAACGTCCGCGCGTCATCAAACTCGCGCATCTGCCCGTCGAACTTGTCGAGCGCCGGCTTGTGATCGAACGAGTCAACGTGACTGACCCCGCCCGCCATGAAGAGAAAGATCACTCGCTTCGCACGGGCGGCATGGTGTCCCAATTTGGGCACCAACGGATTCGCCGCTGCTCCAGCCTGCTGGGCGAGCCCCGTCAACGCGAGATGGCCGAAGCCGCAGGCCATTGATTGCAGCGCGAGACGACGAGAGACCGGCGGCGACGAGAATGGTCCAAGACTCATAAAACGGCTCCCAAGGCAGGTGAATTCGTGCGCCAGCATAAGGCGTCACGTCAGCCCGTCACAAGCTCTTGAGGCGTCACGGCTGATTCTCGAATGCACGACACACTTTGCTCGCGAGCCGGGGTCAGGCACCGCAAAATTCAAAAATGGCGGGACAAAGCGTTGACTACAAATCAGGCATCATCCCGCCATTTTTGAATTTTGCGGTGCCTGAC
>JANNDA010000624.1:0-1774 GCA_031387195.1 Planctomyces sp.
GCGGTGCCTGACCCCTGACCGTTCCGAAGGACAGCTCCTGATGAGTTCGAGTTCTCTCAACATCACGACCATTGATTGCACGAAGGAAAGCGCCGAGCGGCTCTTTGATACGTTGCGACAAAAACTCTCGCCGCGCGGTGACGTCACTTCCGAAGCGGGACGTCTGCGAACGATGGAGTTATTCGGCGAACCGCTGACGCCTCAGCAAGTTGTCGAACGCATTTGCGGCGATGTCCGCAGTGGTGGCGTCACGATGATGCTGGAGTACTCGCGGAAGCTTGATCGCAAGGAGTTGACTCCTGAAACGATGCGCGTGACGGCGGCGGAGTTCGAGCTCGCATTCGCGACTGCCGACAAAGAATTCCTCGCGACAATCCGCCGGATTCGAGACAACGTGATTGAGTTCCAGAGCAAGCTGCTCAACCAATCGGTCTCGCTGGTCAAAGAGCAGGACGGCGGGCGCGTCGAATTGCGGCAGCGGTATCTGCCGTTGAAGCGAGTCGGGATCTGCATCCCTGGCGGTGCAGCGGCGTATCCTTCGACGCTGCTGATGACTGCCGTGCCGGCTCAGGTGGCGGGTGTCAAAGAGATCGCTGTCGTTGTGCCACCGACCGCCTTCGGTGGCTACAACCGCGAGTTGCTGGCTGCCTGTCGGTTGCTGGGAATCACCGAAGTTTATCGCGTCGGAGGAGCCCAAGCGGTGGCCGCGCTGGCATACGGCGTCGAGGGGATTCCGCGGGTCGATAAAATCGTCGGGCCGGGGAATTTGTTCGTGGCTCTGGCGAAACGTTTCGTCTACGGCGAAGTGGACATCGACAGCATTGCCGGGCCGAGCGAAGTGGTCGTGCTGGCCGATGCGACGGCGCGTGCCGACTTCATCGCCAGTGATTTGATCTCGCAAGCGGAACACAGTCCCGGTTCCGGCGTGCTCATCACGTGGCACGCACCATTGATCGAAGCCGTGCGTGAAGAGTTATCGAAGCAACTGAGTCAGCTCGCGCGCGGCGACCTTGCTCGACAGAGTTTGGAAGATTACGGCGCGTTGATTCTCGCGCGCGATGAAGCCGAAGCCTGCCGCTTCTCCGATCAACTGGCTCCCGAGCACTTGCACATTTCGACGGTCGATCCCGACGCCATTTTGGCCAAGCTGCAAAACGCGGGAGCGATCTTCATGGGGCATCACACGCCCGTGGCAGTGGGCGATTACGTCGCTGGCCCCTCGCACGTCTTGCCCACAGGCGGGACCGCGCGGTTCGCCAACGGACTGTGTGCGAATGATTTTCTGAAGCGGTCGTCGGTGATCAGCTACAACGCGCGAGCACTCGCGACCGTTGCCGACGACATCCGCCGCATGGCTCAGGTCGAAGGTCTGACTGCTCACAGCGCGAGCGTCGATATTCGGTTGAAGTAACGGCGCAACAAAAACGGCCACCGAGAATCGGTGGCCGTTTCGTTTGTTTTAAGTCGGTCGAGCCGACATTATGGACTGGCGGGGTCTTCGTCCTCTTCGATTTCGTGAAGAGCGATTCCAGCGAGTACCGCAGCCGCAATCGCGGCACCGAGCAATAACACGGTGAAGCAATCCAAGCCGCAGCATCCACCGCTGCCGACTGGCGGGCAGGAGTTGTCGGTGACGAGAGCACCATCATCGACAACATGGACGCAGGCATAAGGCTGACCGTTCTGGTCGTAGATCACTTCGCCGGACCCATTCGGGCTTTGAGCACGAACGACAACCGCCTTCTGCATGATCAAGACTTGATCGTGAGCTGCT
>JANNDA010000629.1:0-8718 GCA_031387195.1 Planctomyces sp.
GATCGACCAATCGCAAATGCGGCTTATGCGGTCCAGCCAACGCAACGGCTGCATTTCCTCCCGCGACGAACATCGGATCGTCGGATGAAAGTCCACCGCTCAAACAGGGCAAGCTCAACGCGATGTTGAATTGAACGCGAGCAAACCGATTCGACAGTTCGGAGAGTCGAGCGGCATTCGGAATAAAGGTCGGCTCTTCTTCGTAGATACCGACACACGTTTGCCGTAGTTCAATCACGCTCAGCCCACGTTGTTCGGCCTCAGCAATCAGCGAATCGAGTTCGGCTCCCGCATCCAATTGCGTTTTCCAACAGTTGGAAACCAAACCCAGCGGCCAGCGGCGGAGATTATTTGGCGATGCGTTCAAGTGAATTCTCCGGATGACAACGACAAGCAGCGTCTAAGTTCACGACATCAGCGAACGGGCGGCGTCAGCCCCGCTCGCTTGTTTCATTCGTGTGTGAGATATCGCAGAGAGTGTAGGGCAAGAAGTTTTCCAACCGTGAGATTCGATATGCCTCCGCCGGTTTGAAAAAAACTCTCAGGGGATAGAATCCCGCCCTTCCTACGAACTCCCACCACCACGAGGTTCACATGTCGGAAACTCCCATCTCACCGTCGGCGAGCAAGCTCACTTCGGTTCAATGGCTGATCTGCGTCATCGCGTCGATTGGTTTCGCGTTTGATATCTATGAGTTGCTGATGCTGCCGTTGATTGTTCGGCCGGCTCTGCAAGAACTGGTGGGAGCCGCTCCGGGGACGCCGATCTTTCAGATGTGGGTCGGGCGACTGTTCTACATTCCGGCGATCGCAGGCGGCGTCTTCGGATTGGTCGGAGGCTATTTGACCGATCGGCTGGGACGCCGGCGCGTGCTGACGTGGTCGATTTTGATTTATGCCTTCTCGGCGTTTGCGGCGGGTTTTTCGAGCAGTATTTGGATGTTGCTGACCTGCCGCTGCTTCGTCTTCGTCGGCGTTTGCGTGGAGTTTGTCGCCGCAGTGGCGTGGCTGGCCGAGTTGTTTCCTGATCCGCGTCAACGCGAAAAGGTTTTGGGTTATACGCAGGCGTTCTCGTCGGTCGGCGGGTTGCTGGTCGCTGTGGCCAACGGGTTGGCGGTCAGTTACGGGCCGAGCTTTCCCGCAATCCAAGCATTGTTGGGGGGCACGATCACTGACTCACATGCCGCCTGGCGTTACACGTTGATGTCGGGAGTCATCCCGGCTATTCCGCTGATTCTGATCCGTCCTTTCTTGCCGGAGTCACCGGTGTGGGCTCAGAAGAAAAAGTCGGGGACACTCAAGCGACCGAGCATCGCTCAGTTGTTTTCTCCCGAACTTTGTCGCACAACGGTCGTCACGACGCTGATGTTTGCTTGCAGTTTCGGCGCGGCGTTCGGTGCGATTCAACAGATTCCGCAAATCATTCCCGGCTTGCCGGAAGTCAAAGAGCGTGTGAAAGCGGCTTTGTCCGAGAAGTCTGTGACCGACAAAGTGGCTCAACGTTTGGGGGCACCGGAGTTCAAAGCTCAATTGGAAGGGAAGTCCGAAGCCGATCAGAAGAAGTTGATCGGGGCCGAACGAGGCAAGATCGAAGGTCCGATTCGTGGGAAGATCAACCAAGAGGTCGCTGCGAATGTGACCAAGGTCCAAGAGGTCGGCGGTCTCGTGGGACGCTTCCTGTTGGCGGCGTTGGCGGTGGTGATTGTCAGTCGGCGGAAGCTGCTGCGACTCTTCCAGATTCCCGGTTTGTTTTTGATGCCGGTGATCTTCGCGTACTGTGCGACAACGAGTTTGAATCTGACTTATATGGGACTGTTCCTCGCGGGTTTGGTGACGGTCGCGCAGTTCAGTTTCTGGGGCAACTATTTGCCTCGCGTGTATCCGTTGCATCTACGTGGGACCGGCGAGAGCTTCGCTGCGAACATCGGCGGACGATTGATGAACCTCGTTCGCGTGGGTGACAGCGACTTTGGCGGCGACTGATGATCTGGCAAACGCTCCGATGAAGTTGGCGTACACGGCGGCGGCAGTCGGTTGCAGCGTTTATTTGATAGGGCTCATCGCGTCGTTCTGGCTGCCCGAACCACCGCAGGAAGAGCTGACGTAACGCAGCACGAGACCGACGTCAGTAACCCGAAGCGTGAGCGAGGGCGAGCGTTTCACAAGACTTAATATTCAGCGCGTTGTGAAGTGTTCGCCCTCGGTTACGCTTCGGGTTACTTACGTCGTGAAGCCCTCGCTTACGCTTCGGGTTACATGGCTGACGGAGATTCGGGATCTGATTGCGGCCCCGTCCCTTAGCGAGTGAAAATCATGCGACCTTTGAACTCAGCACGGACGCGGACCCTGCTTGCCGTGAGTCTCACGCTGAGCGGTGTCATCGCGGTGTTTGCTCAGGTGCGCGATCCGCAATTGGCGGATGACCCGAATGCAGAGCCGGTCCGCGAACGGCGGTTGGTGCAAAGGTTGGAGCAGGCTCGGAAATTGATCGCACCGGACGAGGCGGATGCGAAGCCGGACTTCGCGCAGGGTGTGCGATTGTTGCAGTCGATCTTGGATGATCGCCGCAGCGATGACGAAGAGTTCGGGGCTGATGATGTCTTTCTCGGAAACGAGCAGGTGCCTCGGAAGAGCTTGAAGACCGAGGCTCGGCGGTTGATCGGCGAATTACCGCCGGCCGGTCGTCAGGCGTATGAGTTGCTCGTGGGCAAGATCGCTCAGGTGGAATTCGAGGCGGCGCGGGACAAGAGAATTCATCGCGGTGTCGAAGCGGTGTCGCGGAGATGGTTTCATACGGCGGCGGGATACGACGCGACTCACGCGTTGGCGATGAGAGACCTGGATGCGGGCGAACCGCTCGCGGCAGCGGCGCGGTTGGGGGAATTGGGGGAATGGACGCAAGCTCGCGCACCGCGTGAGCCGCTGTTGTCGCTGGAGTTGGCGGTCGCTTGGCGAATGGCCGGTCAAGCGGATCGTTGTCGCGACGTGTTGACGGAATTGAAGAAGTCGCTCGGTGAGAAGCCGGTGCTGCGTCGCGGGGGAAATGAATCACTGCCATTGTTCGAGAATGACGGCGACGCGCTGGCGTGGCTGGATCGTTGGGCGGGCGTGGCACTGAAGCCAGTGCGTGTGGAGAGTGAGTTACAGAGCGATTGGCCCATGGTCTTAGGGAACGCGGCTCGAAACGCATTTGCGGGAGCAGCGGTGCCGGGGCAACAACCGGCGTGGTCTCGATCGCTTTTGGACGATGAGTCAGGACCGCGTGAGGATGACGAGCCGTCCGAGTCCGATGATGGCCAGACAAAGCCGGGGCTTATCGGGCGTTCGCCGACGACGTTGTCAGGTTCATGGGCTCGAGTACGAGTGGAGATTCGGACGGCGGTTGAGCAGCGGATGCAAGCCGAGTATCCGATCTTGCCGGCCGCTCAGCCGATTGTTGTGGGAGACACGCTCATCGTGCGGACCCTGTCGCAACTGCGGGCGTTTCGTTTGTCGGACGGCGAACCATTGTGGCATTCCGCGCTGCTGGATACGCAACTCGGAGAGTTGCTGGGAACGCGGCGAAAAGGGCGACAGACGCGGGCCAGTCAGCCGGAGTTGGAAGCGTGGTTGCAACAGCGCGTCTGGGAGGATGTCGGATCGGGAACGCTCAGCAGCGACGGTGAGTTGGTTTATTCGCTTCAAGAACGGAACGGCGGCATGTTTCTTCAGCCGCAGATGGCGTGGCGCACGATGTTCGCGCCGAAGGGATTCAACAAGCTCGTGGCCATCGAAGCGAAGACAGGGCGCTTGCGTTGGGAATTGGGTGGCCCGCGTTTGAGTGATGTCGAACTGCCCGGTGCCGGGGCGTTCTTTTTGGGACCGCCGTTGCCGTGGCGCGGTCAGTTATTTGTGTTGACCGACGATGGGGTCGATGTGCGGCTGGTTGTGCTCGACCCGCGCGACGGTCAGATCTTGTGGACACAAACATTGTCGGCCAGTGATCCGATTGGTTCAGTCGTCGCTCACGATGCGGGGTTGAGTCCTACGGTCGCCGGTGATTGCGTCCTGTGTCCGAGCGCTGCGGGTTCGCTGATCGCCGTCGATCCGGTGCGACGTGAACTGCGCTGGCAAGCGACCTACCGCAAGCCAGCAATTCGAACGGCACGAACACGTTTTGAATTTCATCCGCCGAGCGTGAACACGGAACAATGGTGGCCGAGCGGAGTGCTGCTGGTTGCTGGTAATCGTGTCTTGTTTGCTCCGCCGGATCATGGCGACTTGTTGTGTCTGAGCGCCGAGGATGGCCGGGTTCTTTGGAGACATGCTCGTGGGGAAGGGTTGTTTGTGGCGGGAGTCAGTGAGCCCGGCGTCGTGCTGATCGTGGCGAAGAATGACGTTCGCGCGGTGCAACTGGCCGATGGAACTTTGGCTTGGCCGCAGCCGGCTCCGATTGCCGCGCCGTGTGGACGCGGATTGCTCATCGACGGAGTGTTGCACTTGCCGGTGATCAGCAACGGCGGTGAGGTGATTAGTCTGGAAACGCGATCGGGGCGACAGCTCACAAAGACCGCCGTGACGAAGTTGCCGGGCAATCTCATTGCCGCGAACGGGCAGTTGGTCTCGCAGTCGGCCACGCAGGTGATCGCGTTTCCGCCGTTGCGTGACATGCAACGATATCTCGCGCGAGCCTTTGAGCAAAACCCGGACAACGCGCGGACCTTGGAACAACGCGGTCGATTGAATCTGCATCTCGGACGACGACAGCGCGGGATGGAAGATTTACGCCGCTCGGTGGCACTGCAACCGACGGCGGAGGCGAAACAGGCTCTCGCGGCGCTGTTGCTCGAAGAGTTGCGGCTCGATCAAGCGGACGTGGAAAACACGATTCGCGAGTTGGACACGTTGGTCGATGACCCGAAGCAGCGACTCGCATTCGCTCGACTGCGAGCCCACAGCTTGCAACTACGCGGCGAACATCTGGCTGCTGCGCGCGAGTTACTAAAACTCGCCGATGCTTGGGAACCCGATAGCGAACTGCAAAGTTTCGGCGGCAACGTCACGGCTCGGCAGGATCGTTGGATTGCAGCACGCTTGGGTGAACTTCGTGAGTTGATGTCGCCCGCAGATCGCCGATCACTCGACGGCGAATTGCAGACGCGGTTGCGCACGGCGAGCGAGGCGATCGGGCACTTGCCGCTCCGACGATTCGTCGCGTTGTTCAGCGGAAGCGACTTGGCCGTGTCCGCGCAACGCACGATGGTCGATCGGCTGGATGTCAAAAAACATCGGCACGAAGTCGAAGCGACACTGCTGTCGCTGCGGCGCAGCGGCGTGGTCGAGTATCAATCGTTCGCGACAGCTCGGTTGGCTCAGCAGTGGTTGGCGGTGGGGCAAGTGGAGTTGTCACGGTCGTTGCTGGAAGAGTTATCAACTCGGTTTGCCGACGTCCGGTCTCTCGAAAACAAGACCGGTCGAGAATTGGCCGCCGCTTGGAAGACGGAGTTTCGAGCGAAGTTGGAACTGGCTTGGCCGACGGAACCGTTGCAGTCGCAGCCGGTGAGCGCCGATGAGCCGATTCACCGCAGCTATCGCATCGACTGGATCGGCCCACCCGATCCGTTGCGCGAATACTGGCACCTGGAACTCGATCCGTCGCGGCTGGTTGTCGCGCGAGACAACCTCGGACGTGTGTTGTGGAAGTGGAAGCCGCCGCAAGATGAGTACGCCACGCCTCACGTCGTGGGCCACTACGCCAGCACGCACGGACGTTGGTTGGTGCTGGTACTCGGAGGTCAGTTCTTTGTCGCTGACACGTTTGTCACTCCCGGTGACGACGCCGCACCGCGTCTGCTCTGGCAAGGAGTGTTGTTCGACCGGCGTGCCGAGCAAACCGTGACCGCGCCGCCCGATCAACAACTGCCCCCGATTGCCGGAATGCCGATGAGCTTTGTGTCGAAGGACACCTCAAGTCGCCGGTTCGGCCGAGTGGCGATCGTCGGGGATGACGTGCTCTGCGTGCAGAGCGGAAATCGCTTGGCGGCAACTCGCTTGGCGACCGGCGAATTGCTGTGGATGCACGACGGCATTCCCGCCGGATGTGAACTTTCCGGCGACGATCGTGCGGTCATTGCAACAACAGCCGATCGACGCGAAGTCTTCGTTCTGAGCACTCTCGATGGCCGGTTATTGGCTCGTCGCGATCTTCAAGGGACAACCCTGATCACGTCCGCTGGCCGGCATCTGGTGACGTGGACCACTGCCGAAAACAGGCATGATCTGCGAGTGATTGATCCCCTCACGAACAAGGATGTGATCCACGAACGCTTCGCACTCGGAGCAAAGCCCTGCGTCTCGTTGCGCGACATCGTCGCGGTCATGGACCGGTCAGGGCGATTCGCGATGTGGTCGCTCCCCGATGGTCGCAAGTTGCTCGATCAAACGGTCCCGGCGATCCCGAATCTACGACACTTGCTGGTCCTGAAAGATCGCGAACGCTGGCTGTTGCTGACGTATACCGAGGAGCCGCCCGCGCCAAACAAACTCCGTTCGCGTGTGAGCGAGTTGTACTTTGATCAATGGAAAGTTCACGGCCCGTGCTTCGCCTTCAGCCGCTCCACCGGCAAACCTCTGTGGTCAGCCGAGCTGGATTGGCAAGCAGTCAACGCCGCACAACCCGCCGACTCTCCGGTCTTGGTGCTCGCCGCAAAAGTCTTTCGACCAAACGCTGCTGCAACTCCCCCCAATGACGGGCTGAAATACAAAGTCGATGTGCTCGATAAACGCAGCGGTCGGATCGTGACGCTCGCCGACGACCTGCTCGCTCAACGCTTCGAGTTCTGTGAGCAACGCCCGAACTTCGACGACAAGACAATCGACGTGCAAATCGAGCGGAGTTTGTCTCGGCTCACTTTTGGTAAGTAAGCATTTCAAAACCCGTGGACTGACTCTCCGAGGTTATGAAGAATCGCCTCTCCGAGGTTGTGAACTTTTCGTGGGATAAGCTTCCAGCTTGTCACCTTCAAAAGCAGTTCCGACAAGCTGGAAGCTTATCCTACGTCAATTCTTCACGGCCTCTCCGCGTCGAACAGTCGGCAGTTCGGCATCGCGAGGTTCCCGTTCGCCCGTTGCCAAAACCAATCGCACGTCCCACACGTGAAAGAGGAATGGCGATGTCGGTTGATTGAACCACGGCCAGAGGCTGGTTCTGGTTGCAGGTCGTTTGGTCAACTCGGGGTTGTATCGCAGCAGCGCGAGCCGCGTGCCTTGAATGTCCCAGTCGGCGGACATGAATTGACCGGGGAGCCGAGCGGTCGCGATGCGGCGGCATGTGGTGGTTTGCCAGAGGGACAGCGCGGTTTCGCTTGTCGCGGTTTCTTTCGTGCCGGAGTACGACGTGTGCAGTGTCAGCAAAGCGTTCTCGTTGCGATGAAAGGCCAATGATTGCACCATCGCCGACCGTTCGTGAGTGGAGAATTTGATCGTGCCTGTGGGTTCTTTCTTGCCGAGATCTCCGAGGAGGATTCCGTCGTGAAACATCGCCACAGCGAACGGTGTGCGAAGTAAGCTGGGGCCTGCGAACTGAGCAGCAATAGAAAGAGCCAATTGGCTGGGCGAGTGCGGTAGCGGCTGTCGCCATTCTTCCTGGAAGGAATTGGTCGCTGACAGCACCAGATCGAATTTGGAATCGGGAGCACTCAGCGGCCGTTCGTATCCCGCAGGCGCACCATCGGGGGCTGTCAGCATCTCATAACCCGTCACCGTCTGGCCGCTGATGGAAACCAGCTTGGTGCTGTGGTGAGAAAACGCGAGATCGACCACCTGGCCCTCATGAACTTTGTGGCGGCTGATGAATCCGAGCTGCTTCGTTGAGAAGAGTGATCGTGAGTCCGCTTTGTTGGGCTCGTTCAGCAACTCCGGATGATCGCGGTAAGCGAGGTTGCCCCAGAGTTCGATGGTGCCATCAATCTTGCCGATCGCGAACAAGCAACCACTTCGCGAGGCGACGATTCGCCGCGCACCCGCGTCCTGATAGCGGAGCTTGTTCGGATGACGTTTCGCGTGCTCCGAGAGATCGGGGCGAGCAGCGATTGTCGGATGCTCGTCCTCCACGGTGGCCAGCAATTCGCCACTGAGCGAATTCCAAAACTGCACGACGGTGTGTTCGCCCACCGTCGCCATGATGTGGCTGTCTTGCGCAACGGCCACTCCGTACAAGCCGCCTGACTCGTCACCTGGACGCGGGAACTCGAAGGTCACGCGGTTCTCTCGCAGGTTGGCGAAATAGCCTTTCTGATTCCCGACGAGAAACAACGTGTCGCGTTGCGGCAGTGTGGCATGTGCCCACGGCATTTGACCCTCGTCCAACCCCTTGATCGCACGGCCCGCGAGAGCCAGCGTCAGTTCGGGACGGGGTGAATGAGGATCGTTCACAATCACCGGAGCGGCCGGTTGTTTGGCCTCGAAGTCCAAGTCCGCGAACTTCTGCTCGGCAGATCGATAGCGAGCCATCACTGGTCCCAGTCGGACGAAGAACACGATGACCGACAGCACCAGCCAACTCATCACGACGATGCGAACGCGATTTGAAAACATGGTCGAGGTTCTTTCTCAATTCGTAGCGCAGGCGGCTCCCCTGCGATTCACTAACCCGAAGCGTGAGCGAGGGCGAACGCTCCACAAACCAAGGAACACCAAATATCAGCACCCCAGAAAAATGAGGCATCGTATGACGGGCAC
>JANNDA010000637.1:0-1622 GCA_031387195.1 Planctomyces sp.
CAGGCACCGCAAAATTCAAAATTGGCGGGATGACGCCTGGTTTGTCAACAAGGCTGTGTCCCGCCAATTTTGAATTTTGCGGTGCCTGACCCCGGTTCGCGCAAGTGTGTCGTGCGCCCGGCGGAATCTGCTGAAACACGCTGTCTGGTGGCCTGCGTGCTGTCAAACTTTGTCGGTCAGGCAGATTTCGTTGAGTGTTCCGATTAGGCAGACGATACCCCAAAGGCAAACTTCACTCTCGAATCAGGGATGAGCCTGTGATGTGTCGGAACAGTCTGAGCTTGTTCTTGTTGGCGGTCTTGCTGACGGCAATTGTTGGCGTGGCAGAAGTTCGCGCGGATGCCGAGTACTTTCGCTATGACGAAGACTTAGACGGCAGTGAGTTCTACGACCGCGATGAAGACGACTTTGAAGAGTGCTTTTCTCGCGAATGCTGTTCGTCATGCGACTGCTACCAACCGCGTTGCTGTTGTCAGAGCGACGATCAGTATTGGTTGCGCGGCGATGCGTTGCTGTGGTGGACTCGCGGGATGAGCACACCGCCGTTGGTGAGCGCCAGCCCGCTGGGGACTGACATCTTGGATGCCGGTGTGTTGGGAACGCCTGGCGCGACCATTCTGTTTGGTGGGGACTCATCGCGTCTGAATGACTCGCGCTGGGGAGGCCGCATCCAAGGTGGCGGGTGGCTTGATTGCTCCAAACAGATTGCGCTCGAAGGAGATTGGCTCGACTTGCGTGATCTCACAGAAATTTATCAGGCGTCGTCAGATGGCAGTGACATAATCTCGCGTCCGTTCTTGAACGCGGTGACGGGGTTGTCCGATGCCGAGTTGGTTTCCTTTCCCGATGTGCTTCGCGGTCGGGTGACGGTCAGTGCGGCGAATGATTTTCAAACCGGTGGACTTCGGCTGCGTTGGAATCTTGGCTGCGAGGATCGTGGCGGTGGGAATGTGCTGCGGTGGCATTTGCTGACCGGTTATCGCTTCGCTCGGCTCACGGAGAGTTTGAACATTCGCGAGGAATTGGAATCACTCGATCTAAACAATCCGGGGACGTTTGATTTGCACGACCGCTTCGGTACGCGGAACACGTTTCATGGCGGCGAGCTGGGTATGGTTTTGCAGGCTCGACAAGGGCGGTTGGATTGTGAATTGCTGGCACGATTGGCTGTGGGTGAGGTTGAGCAGCAAGTCCAGATTTCGGGAGATACTCAGACCACGGTGGGTGCGATGACCGAAACTTTGCCGGGAGGGCTGTTGGCACAACGCACAAATAGCGGCACGTATCAACGCAATAAGTTTGCTTCGATTCCGGAAGTCGGGCTGACGGTCGGATATCGCATCGGGCGCGGCTGGTCGGCCAACATGGGATATTCGTTGATCTTCTGGAATCGCGTGGTGCGGGCCGGAGATCAGATTGATCCGATGGTCGATACGCGGTTGATCCCGCCCGAAATTCCGGTGGTCACGGATGCAACGCGGCCCGGTTTTGCGTTTCGAGACAGCGTCTTTTGGGCTCAAGGGGTGAACTTTGGATTGAGCTATCGCTGGTAGGGCTTCAGCCGAGGACACGATTGAGAGAGGCGAGCGAGGTGGCGTCAGCCCAATGTCGTCTTTCGCTCC
>JANNDA010000672.1:0-11900 GCA_031387195.1 Planctomyces sp.
ACTTGGGGCGACACGCCGTCACCGATCGAGAAGTATTCTGGTCCGACAAGTCGTCGTGCCCTACAAGCATCTGTGTCCGTGGAAAGGAAAAGCCCGGAGGGAGAATCTCCTTCCGGGCTCGACTCCGATCCTGATTCCGGCGGAAAGGCGGAATCGTTAGGAAATGGAAGTCGGGATGACAGGATTTGAACCTGCGGCCTCTACGTCCCGAACGTAGCGCTCTAGCCAAGCTGAGCTACATCCCGATGGGCGGGCGGATTCTAGCAGCGACCGATAGGGGGTCAACTAAGCGTCAGTGAATTGGAACGTGAGGCCGAATGCCATTGGCGGTTGTTCGTAATTCTCTGGCTGGTTTTGGAAATTGCGAACATGGAATCGAGCTTTGTACTCAGCTTCAGCGGGACTCATGAAGCTGACCACCGAAGTTCAACTTCGGTTTCTTGAGCTAAGAGCGTCAGCTTGGCGACGACATCGGCAGGGAGGTCGATTCCGTGAGCTGTGGCACTTCGGTGAAGGTTCCATTCTCGCTCTCCTGGTAAGAGCACTCGTTCGATACCGGCGGCAGTCGGTGCTTTGTGGATTTCATCGATCAGTGATTGCACGCGAGCTGCGAACTCGTCGGGCGGTGCAATCGTGGCAACATCAATGGCGATGAAAGCCGCGTTGTGTTTGGACGGCTGATTGGGTTCGTCAAAAATCCAACTGCCGACTTGCCAAGTCATCGCTCCACCGGGAAGAACTCCCGCGAGGATCTCGGCCCACAGCCCCAAGCCGTAGCCTTTGTGTCCGGCCATCGGAGCTAACGAGGCGTGATGCGGATAGAGGCTGCCATCCGTTGTCGGTTGTCCGTCAGGACCGATCAGCCATGTCGGCGGGATCGGCTCGCCCCGTTGATGAGCGGCGTACACTTTGCCTCCGGCAACGGCGGATGTCGCCATATCGAGCACGATCGGGTCTCGATCTCCTACCGGAACCGCGTATGCCAGTGGATTGCTGCCCAATACCGCTCCGCGCGATCCAGGTGCGGCGACGCTGGGCATGTCGTTGCCCGTGACGAGTCCGATGAAACCTTCGCGTGCGGCCATCACCGCGTAGTAACCCGCTGCACCAATGTGTCCGGTGTTTCGCAATCCCACGTAAGCAACGCCGACTTGCCGAGCTTTCGCCATCGCGGTTCGCATGGCAAACATGCTGCCGATTTGCCCCAAGGCCAATTCGCCATCGATCACCGCCCACGCCGGGCCTTCGCGGTCAATGCGAGGAGCGCCCGTCGCGCGATAGCCGCCACCTCGTAGACGATGCAGATATCCGGCTAATAACTTCGTCCCGTGTGTGAAGACACCCATCGCATCCGTTGTCACAAGAGCGTTGGCGGTTGTCTCTGCGTCAGTAACGCTGAGTCCAACCTGCCTGAGAGTGGCCACACAAAATGCTCGTAGTGAATCAATCGAAATCTTCATGATGGTTCCGGAATACATAGGTGCCGCAACGGGCTTGTCTGCCATTCAAAGTCTCGATTGAAGACTATCGTCGGCGATCGGTTTCTGGTGAGGGATTTCCGTATGAGTTCCGTCACGGGTTGGTGGTCAATTCGCCGACCAACTGCTTGTCCTTCACGGACCAAACACGAACTTTTCCGGTGAAATCGCCGACGATGACTCGTTCGCTGTTGTGAGTGAACACGACTCGCGAGGGGGTGTCGGCGAAACCTTCGAGTTTCGCATGGAGGCTGCCGTCTGATTTCCACAAACGAGCGGAGTTGTCTCGACCGAGCGTGGCGATCAGGCCATCGCGAGCATACGCCACCGAGAGCACTCCGGCGGGTTTACCGCGAGTACTCGGAGCTCGGACGGGGGCTCCGCCAGAAGTCGCATTGAGCGTGCGTGTCGGGAAACCGTCCTCGGCATACCACAAGATGACGCGTCCGTCTTCGCTGCCGGTGGCGAGTATTTGCGAATCGGCTCGCCAGGAGAGATCGCTGATCGCCTCCTTGTGATCGCCCAGTGTGAAGACGATGCCGCCGGTCTCCGCTTCCCACAGAAAGGCTCCGCCGTTGCGGTCGCCGGTCGCCAGCAGGTTGCCGTCGGGACTGAATTCCATCGCGGTGATCCAGTCGGTGTGCTTCTTCATGCGATGTTTGAGTTCGCCGGTGGCCGTGTCGTAGACCTTCACGATTTTGCCCGGCCCGCCGAGTGCCACGAACTTCTGATTCGGGCTGATGTCGGCGGCGAGGATCGCGTCGGACTCATCACCGATTTCGGTCAATCTTTTGCCGGCGGTGATATCGAACAGCACGACCTTGCCCGATTCCGCCCCGTGCCCACCGGCCGCGAGCAATAGCTTGCCGTTGCGGCTGAACTTCAACACATACGGAATCCGTTCGGGAAACGGCAGCGTGCCGATCAGCTTCAGGTCGTCGGTGTTGTAAAGCAGGATTCGTTCGTGCGACGCAACCGCCAGCAACGGAGCCCACGGACTCGCGGCCATCGCCGTGACCGGATGCGGCCGCGACGTGTGCGGCAACGAAACTTCTTCGAGTTTCTCCGGCATCGGCGGCGGCCCATCGGGCTTACCGCTCGATACCGCCGCGAGATCGAGTTCAACCTTGCGCGTCGAATTCTTCGCCGCACTGACCGCCGTCTCCGGTGCTCCGAGTTCAATCCACTTCTTGATGACGGCGAGTTCCGCCTCCGAAATCTTCGGCGACTTCGGCGGCATGAACGGCTCTTCGATGTGCGCGACCGCCTTGTACAACCGGCTCGAATCCGGACTCCCCGCCGTGATCGCCTCGCCGCTGCTGCCGCCAGCCATCAGCGTTTGATACGTCATCACGTTGAGATCCGACGTCGCCTTATCCGGGTTGTGGCAGTTCGAACAATGCTTTCGCAGGATCGGCGCGACATGGTCCTTGTAGGTCACGACCTCTTTGGGCTTGGCCGCGTCAGGCTTTGCGTCTTGCGCCAAGAGCGGTGAGGCGAGGCCGGTCAGAAAGAGGATCGTCAAGAGTCGGAAAATCATGGTTGGCCTCCGGAGGTTGTGGAGTAGAATCCTCAACCGTCAAACCGTTCGGGTGAATTCAAAGGTGAGTTATGTCATTAGCCATTCTGGTCGAGCAAGCGGGTGCGGACTATTCCGCATCGGTTCCAGGCATTCCACAAATGACGTTCATTCGCCCGTCACGAGCCGACGCCGTGGTCGCCTTAGAAGTGGAAATTCGACGTCGTGTGAAAGCGGGTGAATTGTTGCCGATCGAACTGACGAGCGGCGGCGTGACGAATCTCGCAGGTCTGTTCCGCGATGACCCAACGTTGGCTGACATCTGCGACGAAGCGTTTCGGCTGAGAGATGCCGAGGTCGCCGAATGATCGCGTTCGACACCGACGTCTTGACTTCGATTCTGCTGGGACATGAGCCGACGGTCTAGCGTGCATCTGCGATTCCGTTGGCCGAGCAGTTTGTTCCGATCATCGCCATCGAAGAAATCCTGCGCGGCCGCCTGAACGCAGTTCGTTTGGCCGAATCGAGACAAGGCAAGCTCGACATTGCCAGCAGCTATCGCGTCCTGGAACTGACCGTCTTGGCATTTCACGGACTCAACGTGCTGTCGTACTCGGCGGCATCGGAAGCTCAGTTTCAAGAGTGGCGACAGCAGAAAGTCCGCGTCTCGACTCATGATCTTCGCATCGCGGCAATCTGTGTCACTCACGGGGCCACCTTGGTCTCTCGCAATCGCCGCGATTATGAACGAGTGCCGGGATTAGCCGTCGAGTTTTGGTCGTAGCTTCGGCTGCGTCACTTCAGGTTAGTGATTGAACGCGAACTCCGTCGAATTAAACAGACCCCAGAGGATGTCGCCGTAGACCATCAGCGGGACGCTACTGGCTTGGCGTTGGCGGGATTCGGCGAGTTGTTTTTCAGTGGTCGCGATTTGCTTTTCGAGAGTGCCCAGGGCGTCCGCTTCTTGGCCTTCGTCTTTCAACTTCTCGTATTCGGTCTTGAAGCCTTTCAGTTGATCTTCGAGACGGCGGTAGGCTTGATCGAGTTGGGCTCGCAGGCCGGCGAGCTTATCGACTCGCTCCGGGTCGGCCAATTCTTGGTTGATGAGCTCGGTCAGCTTCGTGACTTCCTCGGCGGTCGGTTTGCGCGAAAGGGCCAGGATGTAGAGTTCTTCAATGATCTTCTCTGGCGGTTGCTTCGCGGTCAGCAGCGACGGGATCAGGCGGCTGTTGGCCACCTTCAGCGTGATCGTGTCGCCGTTGACCAGATGCAGCGCCTGCGAGAGGTTCGCGTCGCGGTTCACTTCGCACGAGCAGGCGGATTCGCGCGGTGCTCGGCCAAACGTGGTGAGGAAGTAGTTCGACAGGTTGCCGGCATAGAGCTGCACGGCTCGAGTGCCGGTCGGTGATTGTGGGAAGCGATCTTCGGTGCCGGTCACGCGCGTGATCGTGTCGAGCAACACTTCGGCGCGAAGACGACGAACGTAGCTGTGCGAGAAGTACGCTTCATCCAATTCGTTTGACGGATTGCTCGCCGGCGAAAGCTGGTACGTCCGCGAGTTGCAGATGTCGCGAATTAGCTTCTTCTTGTCGAAGCCGTATTCCGCCAGCTTGCGGCCGATGTGTTCGAGGAGTTCTTTGTTGGCTGGAGGGTTGCTGATGCGGACGTCATCAACTGGCTCAACGATGCCTCGGCCGAAGAAGTGGGACCAGATGACGTTGGCCATTGTCTGTGAGAAAGCGGCGTTGTCCGGCGATGTGAGCCACTTGGCCAGCGCTTGCCGAGGATCTTGACCATCGACGGCAGGAACATCGCCGCCGAGAAACTTCGGCTTCATCTTGCGACCATCGACCGGATGATCGACCGTGTTCGCCGTGTTGTTGTTGAACACGATCACCTCGCGGCCTTCAACGCCGCGCTTCATGTTGACGCCGGCGAAGAAGCTCGCGAAGCCGTAGTAGTCGTCCATCGTCCAACGATCGAACGGGTGGTTGTGGCACTGAGCACATTGAATCCGCGCGCCGAGAAAAACTTGTGCGAAATCCTCGGCCGTCTTCTGCGGCGTGAGCCGTTCGGTGGAGGTGTAGAGATTCGCTGGAGCCGATTTGAAGTTGCTCCCGCTGCCGACGACCAACTCGGCCACGAATTCATTGAGCGGCCGATTCACTGCCATTTGGTCGTGGACCCAGGCGGCATACGACCACATCGCTTTCGCGTCGCGACCGTACTGCGGCTGATTGTTGGCCGCCCGAATGCGGAGCATCTCACCCCACTTCATCGCCCACATGTCGATGAACTCTTCGCGATCGAGCAGTTGGTCGATCAGCTTGGCTCGTTTGTCGGCACTCGTATCGGCGAGGAATCGATCATAGTCCTCACGAGTCGGCGGCAGTCCGATCAAATCGAGAGTCACTCGACGGAGAAAAGTCTCGTCCGAGCACAATTCTGACGGAGCCAATTGCAGCTTCTTCAGCTTGTCGAAGACAAGAGTGTCGATCTCGTTATTGGTCGGCGGTTCGGGCCAGAGGAATTTGTCATCGGTTGGCAGCACGAGCACTTCGCTGCCGACGGTGAACTTGTTGAACCGAGCGAACACGAACGCGCCTCCGCGACCGTTTCCTTTCGCCACACCGTCTTTACCGATTGACGCCACCGCTTCGTTGTTCGACAGGAATAACGCCAGCCGAGTGACATCGCGCACTGATCCGT
Source organism: Planctomyces sp. (assembly GCA_031387195.1). GTDB lineage: Bacteria > Planctomycetota > Planctomycetia > Planctomycetales > Planctomycetaceae > SXKJ01. The sequence goes on from JANNDA010000672.1 coordinate 5,707, forward strand.
CCGAGTACTTGGCCATCACGACGGTTCGCTGCGTCGCGTCCTTCGCGTTAAAGACCACTTTTGGCGGCAGCATCTCAATGCCGACTGGTTCCGGCGTGTCGCCCGTGTCATCGGGCGCTCCGGCCTGCAACCAGCGGAACATCGCTCGATAGTCGTCGCTGTCGCTGTCGAAGAGTTGGCCGCCGGTGTGATTCACGTCGCCGGTGGCCTTCTCCAGCAAGAGACTCTTCTCCGGGACGGCTAGGTCAATCCGTCGTCCGATCAACTGCCGAGTCAAACGAAAATAATCGCCCGCCGGGTCATAGCCGAACAACGACAAATGAAATCCGTCTTTGCCACGAGCCGCTCCGTGGCAGCTTCCGTTGTTGCAGCCGTTCTTCATGAAGACCGGCATCACGTCGAGCCGAAAACTGACCTCGCGCGACGTGCTCGACTGCACGACATTGACCAGCACTTCGGTTTTCATCTGGCCGAGTTCCACGAACAGCTTCGTTTGCCCGTCTGCTTTCGGTTGCAAAGTTTGCCCTTTAACCTCGAACAATTTCGGATCAGCGGCTTTCAACTTTACGGTCGTGGTAACATCCCGCGTGATCCCCTGGCTGTTGACCACTTGGACCGCGATCGTTTGCCGATCCCCTTGCCCTCGCAGCGTGATTTCCGCTGGGAAGACTCGCAGTTCGGTACCGGCATCGGCGAAGCACACACTGGCATTCGCCAGCATTAGGGTGATGCAGATCGTGATTTGAAAATTGGTTTTCATAATTTCATCCGGGAGTCGGAGATTTCGGAAGCATTTCAAAAGAGCGTTGAACAGAAGTTGGTAAAGGCAAGCGGGGCGGCGTCAGCCCCCCGGTGGGTCGAACACCAAATACCTATCACTCAAACCGCGGGGCTGACGCCGCCCCGCTCGCCTGGGTCTTCAATTCGACGCCGCCTTCACACCGCGTTCGACGTCAATGCGGAGGAGGCCGTAGCCGGTGAGTTGGCGGACGGATTGGCCGTCTTCGACGACGGAGACTTCGAGCGTGATTCCTTGGTAACTGCCGACGAGACAATCTTCAGTCGCCTTCAGAGTGAACGTGACTTCTTTGTCGGCGGAGGTGATTTCTCGCATCGGCTCGACCAGTTCGACGCCGCGCGGCAGGCGAGCGAGCGTTGTCTTGGCGGTTCCCTCGAACGGCTTCAGGTGGTTCAGTTTGACAGTAAGGTTCGCCGTCTTGCCTCGTTCGATGGAGGCACGAGCAATCTTCGCGTCGATGTGCGGCTCGGCCACCATCAACTTGAACGGCTGCGAACAAACGTAAGTGCGATTCGCTCCGTCATAATATCCGGGCCGATCGCCGCCACTGACGACCGTGAGCACCACTTGGTACGTTCCGGCCGTCGCACTGCGTGTCGCGCCGATGACATACTCGCCATCGGCTTGTCCTGGCTTGATGGTGATCGGAGTCGAGCCGGTGACGCCGTTTGGTTTCCATTCCATGCTGACCGTGACCGGGCCATCGAAGCCATCCACTCGGCGGATGTTGTACTTCAACGCCATCTCGCCGTTTTGCACGAGTGCCGATTTCGGCTCTTCAATCTCGATCGAGAACGGTGCTGGTTCGGTCACGGCGAGCGGCAGCTTGTCGAGGACTGTGTGGAGGTAATAGTCGTTGTTGCCGTAGGCGTTCATGGCGATCATCTGCCGGAATCCACTGGCCACGTGGGGTAAGCTTCCAGCTTGCTCCCTTTCTTTTTCTTTTGCTTGATCGCCTTTGGATGCAGATTCGTTTGCGGCAGTGGATGTTGTTTCGGGAGTTGCAAGCTGGAAACTTACACTACGAACAGGCTGCGCGAGTATCTCGATCAGGCCGCCTTGCAACTTTGTACCGGCGGCCGCTTCAAACACGACGGGGACTCGCGGCATCGCGGTCGTCACACGCGGGGCGATCATTTTCACTCCATCGGGAAGACCGACGGCGACAAGTTCTAACTCCCCGTTGAATGGGCGGTTCGTGTTGAGGATCGAGACCGACGTGTTGTATCTCCCGCCCGACGGGACGTTGATCACTTGCCGAGCCTGCGGTGTAAATTGGTTCTCGGGTTCAGCCGGGATGTAGGTGAGAACGGCATCCGTCTCCGGAGTAAATTCCACGCGATAGACAAAATCTTTTCCGCCGTTACCGCGATCATCTTCGACGCCCAAAACGTACTCGCCGTCCGCTGGAACCGTGAACTCGATGGCCGGGTCGAGAGTGTCTCGATTCAGCCCGCCGATCGGTGGATAGCCGAGTTGATTTGGCCGCGAGTCAGTCGCTCGGATCGGTGCGCCCGGTTTCGCGGCGAGCGACTTGATCCAAATTGTTGGATCAAGCGGCGAGCCCAAAACGTTGGCCAACGCCAGCACTTTGAAGCGATCCCCCTTCTTGGCTTGGAAGCGGAAGCAATCCACGTCGCCAGGTTTTTCGATGATCCCATTGAACGCGATCGGTAACGTCGCTGCGCTCACGGACGTGATTGCTTCTGGCGTGTCGTTGGGTTCGGCTTCGAGCACATTCGGAAACGGAGAAACTCGCAGCTTGTTCGGCGTCGGAGTTGCGACGTTGTCGGCATCAATGGCGACGAACGAAAAGTCGAAGGACTCATTACTTGTGGGACGGTTTTCCAAATCGTTCGAGTTGGACGTCGATGGCTCGGACGGTTTGGAAAACCGTCCTACGAAAGACTTCGGGAACTTCACCGCCTGCATCCAATCCCCTTTCGGGTCGCCCAGCAATCGCACCGACAACTCTTCACCGGCCTGCCCACCCGCCGGGTAAACGCCCGTCGGTCGCGAGAACGTGCCGACGTGCAGGCGATATGTTTCGCCCGCCGCGTTGAAAATGCTGTGTCGGACCTCGACGAAGTAGATCCCGTCGCGATCGGCCAAGATCGACACCACCGGGTCTTGGACAAACAAGGCGGAGTCATCAGCGGCGATGAGCGTCTTACCGTTCTCGTCCAGCACCGCGACATGCAGGTCCGGAATCCCTCGATCAACCCCCAGCCGTGCCGCTTCGATCTCCGCCGAGATGCGCTGACCCTTCTTAACGTCGATTTGATAAAGGTCAACGTCGGTCTGTTCGAGCATCCGGCCGAGCACCGTGCTGTTGAGCGGCACGACCTTCGCCGCGTCGCGCTTGTCGTTTCTTTTTTGCGTCTGCTCATCTTCTTCAACCGTCGGGAAAGGACCGACGAAGAACCGTTGATAGTCGGTCAGGCCATTCGCCGTCCGCAGTCGCACACCGTGCAAACCCAGCGGGCAATCATCGGCCAACTTCAACCGCACACGCACTCGCGTCCCCGCTTCGACCTTTTCTTTCCGACCATTGATCTGAACTTCGCCCTCAAGTGCCTCGACCGATTCGACCGTGATGCCCGGTTCATACAGCAAGACCTCGTCCGGCTTGTCGAGATACTTCCCTTGGAAATACGCCTCAACGGTCGTCCCTCGCTGTCCGCCAGGAGGCAAGAGGCGAGAGAGACGCGGTGAACCAGCCTGAGCAGTCGCAGTGGAAATCAGCAGTACGCTTGCCAACAGAAAACAGTGCTTGAGCATGATTTGTTTTGCCTCAGTCGAAAGCTGTCTCGCAGAAAATCGTATTAGCGGCTCGTGACCACGAGAGCTTCATCCGCAGAATGCACCGCATTCCAGTCAATCGCCGCGACCCAGAGTTTTTCCTGATCGGAGAATTCAACAGAGCCGTCGGTTTCCAATTCTTCGCTGTACAGCGTCAGTCCAAGCCCAGCATGGAGTTCGATTTTTTGTTTCGCCAAGTCTTCAATCGTCCCGACACAATTGAGCCGCAGACGCCCTTGTGAGTCAGCGTTATGGAAGTCGGCGAAGACACGCGGATGGCTCATTGCATCAGTCCCTCTTGCGAGCACGAACCGAAAAATGATCCGGCAATCAAAAAGGAAAGCGGCGCTTTATCGCCGCTTTCCAACGTCCGTTAGCTCACCAAGTCTTTGATGACCACGCCGCCGTCGATGATTTCGATCGGGCGCGCTCCAGGGGCCATCAGTTCTTTGTCAGCGTTGATGCCGATTTGCTGATAGACGGTCGTCAGCACATCTTCGATGCGGACGGGGTTCTCTTCTGGCTCACTAGCCGTGCTGTTCGACGAACCGTAGACCAAACCACGTTGGAATCCGCCACCGGCAGCGGCAATCGAGTAGACGCGAGGGTAATGATCGCGGCCAGCGGTCGCGTTGATCTTCGGCGTGCGACCGAACTCGCTGGTGACGAGCACCATCGTGCTGTCGAGCAGACCGCGTTCATCGAGATCACTGATCAACCCGGCAACAGCTTGATCGAGCGTCGGCCCCTGTCGGCGCATGGCATTCTCAATGCCGGCGTGATGATCCCAACCGCCGTAGCTGACGGTGACAAAGCGGACGCCCGCTTCGACCAAACGCCGAGCGAGCAGCAGACGCATCCCCGCTTCGTTCTGGCCGTACTTGTCCTTCGTCGATCCGGATTCCTTGCTGATGTCGAACGCCTCGCGAGCGGCAGGCGAACTGATCATCGCGTAGGCTCGCTGATAGAACTCGTCCATCGCACCGAGTGCTTCGGCCTTGGTCGCGATCTGACGGAAGTGAGTATCAACCACTTCGCGAATCCGCTGGCGTTTGTAGAAGCGGTAGTCATCGACTCCCGGAGGCAACATCAGGTCTTTGACTTGATATCCCGATCGCCCCGGATCGCTGCCGATGCCGAACGGTCCAAACTGCGAACCGAGATATCCCGTCCCGCCGTATTCGGTCGCGTTCGGGACCGCCACATACGGCGGCAGGTTGTGCTTCGGACCAAGCTCATGCGACACAACGGCACCGAGACTCGGATGCTCGATCGCCGGGCTCTTGCGATACCCCGTATACATCGCGTAGCTCGCTCGACCGTGATCCGCTTCTTTGCCGGCGATCGAGCGAATGACTGTCAGCTTGTCGGCGATCTTGGCGAGGTTGCTGAAATTCTCATTGAAGACCACGCCGCGCAGCGCGGTCTTTGCCACGCCGAAGGGACCGCGATATTCCAGCGGTGCCTCGGGTTTTGGATCCCACGATTCCTGGTGAGCCATGCCACCGGGGAGCACGATTTGAATGACCCCTTTCGCACGTCCTTCTTTGCTCTCGTAAAACTTCTGATCCGCGCGAGCCTCTTTCATCCGTAAGAAATCGCCCAGCGTCAGTCCCAACGCGCCCAACACGCCGACTCGCAAGAAATCGCGGCGGCCCGGTTTGCTGAAGTGAGCTGGATCATCGGCCCAAGTGACAACGTCGTTCGACTTCGATTTCATGTGCGATCCCTTTTGTTGAAGTGGCAAAGGAAGAGGGCTTGAAAGAGTCACTTCTCTGGTAGTGAGTGAGGGCAACGGGCTCCACTTCAGAGCAAACGTCACGGAGTTCGCGGGAACGATTCGTGTTGCCGGATGAACTGTGAGAGACACCGAGGTGTCATCAATCAATTCAGCCAAACGTCAGGAGGGCAGGGTAAGGCAGGAAAACCGGGAGCAGCGTATCACTCTCCCTGACTGATCGACAAGGTGTCGGCGAAAACTGCAACCGCAGCCTTGATTACCGGTCCTGCAAATCAGCCGCCGGGCGCGAGCCCAATGGCACTTACTTTAGTAGCGGGTACGGCGCGAGCCGTCCGGTTGAAGCAAGATCAAACTCGACACTACCGGGCGGCTTGCGCCGCTCCGCTACTCGCCCGGTTCTAAAGTAAGTGCCATTGGGCGCTAGCCCACGGTTCATGAGACAGAAACCGTGGGCTAGCGCCCAGCGGCTGATTTGGGAGACCCTAATTTGACGCGGTGTTACTCTTTTATGGCCGAGAGTCCGCCACAAAAGCCGCGAAAGATGGCGATCTTTTCGGTCGGAGTGAGACCACTGGTCCGGTACTTTTTCCACAGTGACTCGACGGCATTCACATCGCGGACAGTGAGAGCGGCGGCCAACTCATAGCCTTCTTCTCGCCACAGTTTGTCACTGAATGCGGCAGCCATTTCAAACGCTTTGTCGCTCTTACCCGCATTGCCTTGCTGGCTGATCAGGCGCAGCGCCCACAGCAGAGGCCAGTCAGTGTCCTCTGTGGATGTCCGCTGTCCTTCGGCCTTCACGGGTTGATAAGCGACTAAACGCCGAGCGACAACAGCGACATCACCCTTGGC
>JANNDA010000697.1:0-4579 GCA_031387195.1 Planctomyces sp.
CTACAAAAAAGCTCTCGGACTGGCTCGAATGAAATTACTTCGCCGTCCCCGCTTTCTGCTCGCGGAGGATGGTCAGGTCGATCGCTTGACCGGAATCGAGCACCACTTTCGCGGCGACTTTACTGAAGACCTCTTCCATCACGTCGAGGTACTTACGGCGCAGCGACAATTGGCGTGCCTCGGCATACGGGCGGCGGCCTTGTTGTTCGTCGGAGCGGAATTGGGCGATCAGCTTGGAAAAACTTTCGCCTTCCGCGCGAGCCGCTTCGACCGACTGATGCCGGAAGACTTCGGCCAAGTCGATCGATCGTCGAGCGACGGCCGACGCATCGGCCTCGCGTTGTTCGGCATACGCACGAGCTTGATTGATCGCCGTCTCTTTGTCCGCGCGAGCGTTCATCACGTCGATGAACTCCGCCTTCACGCGGAGTGGCGGGGAGACATTGCCGATCGTCACGTCATCGACAGTCAGACCGAGCCGTTGCTCGCGAGCCAATGTTTGCAGCCGTGAGGTCATCAACTCGCGCAGTTCATTCCGTCCGAGCGTATGCACAAAATCAACGCCGCTGAGCAGCATTGCGTCAGCCAGCACGGACTCGGCCAGCGTTCGCAGCCGCCGTTCGGGCGATGCCGCGCCAAACAAGAAATCGTCGATCGCCGCATCCGACACGCGATAGCTGACGCTGATCTGCACGTTGAGAATGTTTTTGTCGCCGCTCAAGAATTGAGCTTGCCGCGCCGGATCGACGGCTCGGAGAAAGCCGCTTTGCGACGGAGCGTCTTGTTCCAAATTGCCGACACTCAGCGTACGTGCGGCATTCAAGTTGACTCGATCCACGACCGTCCACGGCCACGGACAGTCGTAATGCCAGCCGCTGGGCCACTGTCTCACTTCTCCGCTCGGATTTCGCAGCACCGCGCCGAAACGACGCACGACCGCCGTCTCGTTTCCGCGCACGACGAAGAATCCCGTGAGCAGATATGGCAGGATGAGCGCGGCTGCGATGTAGATCATGCGTTTCATGAGAAGGCGGCTATCGGTCATTGATTGTTGGTCATCGGTCGTTGGCTGAAAAATCTCGGTTCAGATTTGACTGATTCGCCCCCACCGACCCTGGTCGGTGGAGCGCTGATTGGAAGCTAAAACAGACTCCTGCACTCTGCGTCCGCCCCCACCGACCCTGGTCGGTGGAGCGATGACTGGAAGCTAGATAGTCGCGTGACAACATAGCCTTCAATCACCGCTCCCCCGACCAGGGTCGGCGGGGGCGGGAAAAACGCGCTGATCCGAGATTTAGCTTCCAATCATCGCTCCACTGACGCGGGGTCAGTGGGGGCGAATCAAAAGGGGTCAATGGTCAGTGCCGCCCTTTCCGAATCTTCTCATGGCTCTTTTGGAGTTTCCATCGATGTTGCTGCAACATTCGGCACGCCATCCGTCAGCAACTTCAACATGCTGCTCGAAGCAGACAGCACGAGCGTAGTTTTGTCGTTCAGAATTTTTCGATAGGCATCCAGGGTGCGTTGCAAGCGGTAGAACTCCGGATCGGCGGCGTGAGCCTGATTGAGAATCGAAGTTGCTTTCGCCTCAGCCTCACCACGGATGCGTTCGGCGTCGGCGTCCGCTTTTGCGATCAGCTCGGCATGTTGCCGGTCGGCGTGACTCTTGATGACCGTGCTCTCCGCAAGACCCGCGCTGCGGTAGCGATCGGCGATCTTTTGACGCTCCGACTTCATCCGCTCAAACACCGCCTGCTGATTGCCCAACGGAAAGTTGATCCGCTTGACCCGCGCATCGACGATCTCAATCCCCATGCGTTCGAGCAAATCTTCGCCGTCCGCTTTTCCCCGTTGCAGTTGCTCGCGGATCTCGCGTGAGAGATCTTCCAGCACCCCCGCTTTGTTTTCTGACGGGCCTGACTCGGAATCTTGGACTCGCAGCAAGTCGCTCATGTCGAGCTGCCCGACGCGCGTCGCGACGATCGACCGAATCCGACTTTCCAACCGAGCGGCTCCCGCTTCATGACTCCCCAGCGAACGAAAGAATCGCGCGATCGGGGCCGTTGAGCTTTCCGGGCTGTGCGAGGCCGACTGCCCGATCCGCCAACAAACGAACGTCTCGACGGTGATGTTCTTCTTATCGCGAGTAAATATCTCTCGCCCCGGCGGATCGAAGAGTTGCACTCGCGCATCAAACCGCCGAGCAACTCCCAGCGGCCAAGGCCATTTGAAATGCAGCCCGCGAGAATCGGGAGTGTCATAAACTGCGACGATCTGGCCCAGTCGTTCCACGATGACGAACTCCGTCTCATCGACGAGCACGACCGAACTCGCCGTTGCCGCAAGCAACACGCCGACAGCGATGAAGCCGATCGTTCGCCGCCAGAATGTTGCGGGCGGGCTTTGTCGTTCTGTTTGTTCTCGTTCCACGATTTCTTCCCGTTGCGTCGAGCACAAAGTAACCCGAAGCGTCAGCGAGGGCGGACGCTCCACAAAATGATGATTTCAAATCCTCTGGAAATGAATTCAGAGTCTCTGGAAGCGTCCGCCCTCGCTAACGCTTCGGGTTACTTGGCTATGGCTCAGGCACCTCAATTGGTTGCAGTTGTTTTGGCGGCGGGCCAAGCGGCAGCGGCGGCGACTGACCCGGTTCGGTCAGCCATAAATGTTGCCGGCCACGCAGAGCCGGGTCCAAAATCAGCAACGGTCGAGCGGCCAGAACTTGCTCGATCGTCGTCCAATACAAATGCAATCCCGTCAGCGTCGGTTGAGTTGCGAAGATTTTCACAACGCTGTTGAACCGAGCCGCCGCACCCGTTGCTGCTTGCACCGTGCGTGTCTTCTCTCGGCGAGCTACCAAAAGTTTCGCCGCCGCTTCGCCAGACAGAAGCCGTTCATTCGTGTCGAAGTTCGCGGTGAGCCGTTGCCACATCGCGTCATCCAATTGCCAACCGGTGACACCACCGGTGGTCGAGGCGTCCGGCAATCGCTTCGCCGGATTGACACTGTCGGTCAAAACGCGAATCGCTCCCTCGCCCGCCGCACTCAGCACCTTGCGAGCGTAATAACCTTCCGCTTCGTTGATGAATTGCTCGCGTTGTTCGAGCGCGTCAGCCACTTGTCGATATGCCGGGACCACTTGCTTCGGCGGATGAATATCGAGCAAGCAGAGTTCCAGAACATCAATGCCGATGTGATAGCTCGTGACCAGTTCGCGAATCCGCTTCAAGCAGCGAGCTTCGATCTCGCGACGGCGACTGGTCAGTAAACCGTCCAGCGACTCGGTGGCGGCAACCTCGCGGAGCACGCTTTCGGCAACTGCTCGCAACGTTTCGGCGGGCCGCGATGAAGCGAAGGAAAACTGCCGCAAATCACCGATCCGAAACTGGATTTCGCCCGTCACTTCGATCGGCACCTCTTCCCCCGTGAGCGTCAACGATTCCGGAGCGACCGGTTCATAATCGCCCTCTCCATGCTCGCTCATCCATTCGACGGGGGCTCGATACAAGCCGCTCTCTTTGAGCGGTGTTGGGACGGAACGGAATCCGAGTTGAATCGCACGGACCTCGCCGACTCGCTCGCGACGGACAGTTTCTAATCCGACCGGCCAGCGCCAGTACCAGCCGGCATCCAGCGTCGTCTCGAAGCGACCGAGCCGCGTCACCACGGCCTGTTCATCGTCGGACAACAGCACGATCCCCGAACAGCACCACCAAACACCGAACAGCGCGACTGCCGACCGCACAATCAACGGCCTGTGCTCGATGAATCCAAACACGAGCCTCGTTGGTGACAGTCGTTCCGTCATCCACTCTACGAAGCCAGCCGTGCTCAACGACCAGCGACCGAGTCGTGTTTCGTCCCAGCGTTCAAACCACAACAACCGCATCGCATTCAACATCACCGCGAGCGACGAGAACTCGTGAAACACCGCCGCGACCGCCGGATTGATCCAACCAAGACTGCCCAGCAACATCCCCACCGCATTCATGCCGAACGCAAACACGAAAATACTCTGCCGAATCACCACGACCAATTGCCGCGAGAGCCGCAGCAATCCAGGCAACGGTCGCAATGGATCACCCATCAACACAAGATCGCCCGCCTCGGCGGCGAGATCACTACCGACTCCGCCGAGCGCCAATCCCACCGACGCAGTCGCCAGCGCCGGGGCGTCATTCACTCCGTCCCCGACCATCGCTACGACATGTCCCGCAGCAATGAGTTCTTCAATTCGTTTCGCTTTGTCCGCAGGAAGCAGTTCCGCCTCGACGTCGTCGATCCCGAGTTGTTCCGCCACGCGCCGTGCCGGTTCATGCCGATCACCGGTCAACATCACAAACTGCCGCACGCCAGCCGCACGCAATTCAATCAAGACGGCAGCCGTCTCTGCCCGCGCCGTGTCTCGCAAACCAATCGCGCCCAGCAACGTTTGATCGAGCGCGACCAGCAGCACCGACTGCCCCTGTTGCTCAAGCTCGATAAGACGCTGTTCGACGTCGGCAGAGAGTGTGACGTCATGAGCGGCCATCAGCCTTCGATTGCCGACAATGACCGTCCGCGTTGATCCGGGGTCAGG
>JANNDA010000727.1:0-3123 GCA_031387195.1 Planctomyces sp.
CTCCACAAAACGATGAAGTCAGAGCCTCTTGGAGCGCCCGCCCTCGCTGACGCTTCGGGTTACTGAGCGCAAAAAAAGACCCCGGTCAAACGACCGGGGTCTCTTCAAAATAGTTATCGCCGAGGACTGGAACTCAGCCCACATTGACCGTTGATTCAACGGAGTGCTGGGCCGGTGGGCGCATACTGCGGGTTGTATTCTTGAATCATCGGTGCGGAGTTCGACCGTGGGAAATTCTGTGTCGGAGCCGCCGGGACAACATAAGCGCGAGCCCCTTGTTGTTGTTCCATGGCTGCCTGCATGGCCGGATCAATGATGATCTGGTTTTGATTCTGCGAGGCAAAGTTGTAGGCAGGGGCTCCCTGCGAATACGACGGTTGAGTCTGCGTCATTCGCTGTTGTTGTTCGGCTTGAAAATCGCGCCACGCGCGCAGCCGAGCCATTTCGACGTCATAGGCCGAGTTCGTTTGCGTTTGCGTCGTCATCTGTGATTGGCCAGTCGGGTTGATCGAAGCTCGACTGTGATACTTGTGCCACCACTGTTGTGAATACGGCATGCCTTGCGGCTGTCCCCAGCGATAGGCCAAGTCTGCTTGAGCGAACACGTGCTTGTAGTTGTAGGGGCGATAGAAGTGATAACCGGCATACGGCCCAATCTCTTGAATGTAACCGTGCATCCACGCCTCTTGGGAATCCCACGGGAGCAACGTGTCGCAGTTGCTGCCGCTGTATCCATTGAGTCCCATGCCGGTCGAATAGATCCCACCGCCGGTTCCACCGCTGGCGTAGTTCGCTCCGCCACCGTAACCACCTCCCGCTGCAAAGCCACCCTGAGCGTAGCCGCCACTAACTCCGCCGTTGTTGCAGGTTTGACAACCACCATAGGGGTCGCCACCCAGCGCCATGATCAACGTCAATGCCCAAACGCTGCTCGACATTTCCGGCCTCCCTGCAACTCGAAATGTTGTGCGACCGATCAACGTTCGGCCGGATGAAATCCAAAGTTCGTCCACTTCCTGAGCGGATCGTCTTCTTCTTTATCGGCCGGGGAATCGAACTTTCCCCGCTGTTCCTCAAAATTCCTCAATTGAGCATGATCGTCATGTCCCCTACGGTCTCGCGTGACCTGGCCGGAATTGCCGGTTGTTTTTGGATTTATCTGTTTTCGTGAGCTATGCGACGGATATCGTCCCGCCATTCGCCTCCAACGGTGCAACCCCTCGCCCCCACGGATTGGCCTGTCATTCTGTCCGAGCCGGATTAGTCATTGCGATCGTCTGAGAATCGAGCATGGTGGCTCCTGCGTCTCTCCGACGTCAGCAAATCTGGCTGGGAAACCAGAAACAAAAGGGGTGCCCTCATGCGAGCGTCATGGTTCCGATTCACTTTTTGTCTCACGTTCGCGACTGCTTTCGCGAGTACCGCCGATGCGGGCGTTCGTGGCAAGCCAACCAACGTCAAAGCTCCAACTCCCGCCGCAGTGGCTCAAAGGCGAGTGGCTCAAGCCACGAACGAGTACTCGACGGTGAAGCCTGTCCCACAGCCGTCGGACTTAGTTCACACAGAGACCGTCATCAACGAAAGTGTGGTGAATGAGTCCGTCGTCAATGAGACCGTGGTTGACCAGGCACATTCCAATTGTGCGTGTGCTCCGGCCATCGCCAGATCGAACACAAATACGGTGTTTGTTCCGATGCCCATGCCCATGATGATGCCGATGATGATGCCCCAACAACCTGTCATGCACGTGATGAGCACTCCTCCGTGCTCAACTTGTGGCGGTGGCATGGGTGGTGGATTGAGCCCAGCGGCGGCGGCGTCATACGGCCAAGCGTTTCCGGGTGGCTACTATCGCGGCGGTGCCGAAGCGGGAATGCATCACTTCCCGTATTACAACTATCGCCGACCGTGGTACTTCCCCGGTCAGCCCAGCTTTCATCGCAGCACCGACCTGATTTGGTAATTGCCGCGAGCACAACCGGCGAACGGGGTGGCGTCAGCCCCCTGGTGTGCTGACGCCACCCCGTTCACCAGAATGCCTGAGGAATGGCCGACTCTTGAGGCTTGCAAAGTTGTCTCGACTTCGGATGCTTCTCGCGGTCAATCCGTCGAGTCGCTTCCGCAGACAACTTGAGCAAGCATGGCAGAGTCCTTTGATCCGTATCACAAATGGTTGGGCATCCCGCCTGCTCATCAACCGCCGACGCACTATCGGTTGCTGGGAGTTGAGCAGTTTGAAGCCGACCACGATGTCATTGATGCGGCGGCCAATCAGCGGATGCTCTATCTGCAAGACTTGGCCGGTGGGCAGTACATCAAAGAATCACAGAGGCTACTCAACGAGGTTGCCGTAGCTCGGCGATGCCTGTTGAACGCGGAGGCGAAGGCTCAGTACGACGCGGACTTGCGATCTCGCATTGCGCCGCCGAAGCCAGCGGTTCCTGTCGCGACCGTGGTCGCGCCACCGATTGCGAAACCCGTGCTTCCGGTGGTGGCACCAGTTGTCGTTCCGGTCGCAGCGTTAGCCGTCGTGCCAATCGCTGTACCAATCGCTCAACCAGTCCCGATGGCGGTGACGCCTCCGCCGGATCTGTTCACGACGATCGCCGAGAGCGATGTCAGTCATCAGGCCGAAGCGCCAGCAGCCGCCGTCGTGCCGCCGTTACGAAAATCCTCAGCGGCGGGAACAGCCAAGCAATTGCAGTGGGTGATCAGCGGGCTGGCGGTTGTGGTGTTTATCGTCATCGCTGTTGTTGCGGGACCGTCGTTGTTCAAACCCAAAGAAGCGAAGCCGGGCAAGGTGACGATCCGCTGGCCGCTGCATGAACGCGACGGAGCAAAAATGCTGCTCGACGACGAGCCGAAAGGGATTCAGAAATCAGAGAGTTTTTCACTGACGATTTCTGCGGGAAAGCATCACTTCGTTTTCAAACGGCGTGGCTGGATCGATCTCGAAAAGCCGCTGACAGTGAAACCTGGCGGGCAGCATCGCATCGACGCCACGCTGTGGTGGCCCGCACCAAAGAGCGACAGCGCCGAAGTCGCTACGGACAAGGACGTCAAACCGAAGGCGAAAACCAAGCCGAAAAAATAACGTGATACCGGGTCAGGCACCGCAAAATT
>JANNDA010000739.1:0-7459 GCA_031387195.1 Planctomyces sp.
CACCAAGGCCGCACAGCTCTCGCTGGTGGAACTTGGCCGGCAGATGAACGTGGTCGGTGGTTCCGTGGACGCGCCACTTCCGCTCAATGTTGGGTTGCTGTTTTTCAATCCGGAGCCGCACCGCTTCTTTCCGGCCACGCAGATTGATGTCGTCTGGCTTCCGAAAGGCGCGGGCGGTGAGAAAATCACCGAAAAGGTATTTCGCGGCCCCGTGCCAAGGATGTTGCGCGAGTCGCTCGACTACATCCGCCGCAATTTCATCAGTGAAACTGTCATCAAGCACCACGATCGTGCCGAAGCGACGCGAGTCGAAAACTTTCCCTATTCTGCGATCGAAGAAGCGGTGATCAACGCGATCTATCACCGCGGATATGACGTGCGCGAACCGGTCGAGGTCCGCATCTCGCGGGATGAACTGGTCGCCGTCGGCTTATTCATCATGGTGCCGTTGCTCAGACGACGCGGAGCCGACCACTTCGGCGTTTCGTCGCCCGAACTTTCCGTCACGATCGCCCACACGCCGGAGCGGCCGTCCCACCACTGATACGACTGCGCCCAGAACAACCACAGTCATCCGTCGGGCGAATGCCACAGGCACGGGTCGTAGGCTCGCACCGGGCCGGGCGGATCAATCACCAGCCTTGGCCCGGACCACGTCTTGCCGTCATCGCCGCTGGTGACGAGCACCACATAATTCCCCGGCCCTTCTCCCGGTTCGTCTGGCCCACCCGCATACCACAGCGCCCAAAGCCGTCCGTTGGCCGCTCGCTCGATACCCGGGATGCCTTGGAAGAGTCGCGTCGTGTCGCCGTACTTTGAATCCGGCACCGTATTGATCACCGGCGGTGCGAGCGCGGCATCCTCCGCTGCGTCGAGGACACGACATGTCAAAAGGGAGGCGAGCAGAATCAGGCAAACGACAGGTCTCATGGAATCTCCTGGTCCTGACAAAGTCCGCGAATCGGTTGTCGCGACGATGTCGAACGCAACTGACGAGCGGCAGTCGCATGTGAGTGATGTTTTATCCGGCGTCTTTTTTCTTGTTGCGCGGTTTGCCGGGCGACGGCAGCGTGCTTCCGCCAATGCCGGAGTAGTCCTCGCCCGCGAGACTCTTTTCCACGGACGCCTTCCAGGTGGTGAGCGCGGCAGTCATTTTCGCCACGCGATCGGGTTCCTTCGCAGCGAGGTCAGTGGTTTCGTGGGGGTCTTTGGAAACGTCGTAGAGCAGCGGTGTCGTAGACGCTTCGCCGTCCTTGTTGTCTTTCTTGCCACGACCGGCCACGGCGTCCGTGTGCAGCTTGTAGGGCCAGTCGAGCAGCGCGGCGTGGCCGGGTTGTTTGCCGGCGTGATTCCAAAACGGAATCGGCTTCGTGCGCGTTTCGGACTTGCGATCGAACACCGGAAGCAGACTCAGCCCGTCGAGCGGTTGAATCTGTTTCTGTGCCACGGCACCGGTCGCTTCGAGGATGGTCGGATAGATGTCGAGCGTCGAGCAGGGCGTCTCGCTGATGAACGGCTTAGCGATTCGTGCGGGCCACTCGACGATGCCGGGCACGCGCAGGCCCCCTTCCCACAGCGTGCTTTTCGACCCGCGCAGGTTGCCGGTGGATTTCGGTCCGGCCGCGCCGCCGTTGTCGCTGCAATACCAGAGGATCGTGTTATCAGCGACGTTCAATTCGCGGAGCGTCGCGCGCAACCGGCCGACGTTGCGATCCACGGCGGTGATTTCGCCGTAGTAGTTTTGATCTTTCTCCGGCAGCGCGCTGTACGCCGCCTTGTCGGCAGCCAACGCGATGTGCGGCACATGCGGCGAGCCAAACCAGACGACCGCCAGAAACGATTGCCCCGCGCCGGCCTGACGGCGGATGAACTTCAGAGCCTCGTCGGTCGTGACGTCCGAGCTGTCGCCATGAAACTTCTCCGGCACGCCATTGCGACCGAGCACCGGATCAAGGTCGAAGAAGTTGTCGGCGGAGACCCATTCGCCGAAGCCCATCTTGCCGGGGGACAGCGGATCGCTCGCGAGGATCGCGCGTCCTGGAATGTCGATCGTATTCTTGTCGCCGTTTTTGCCGTTGAGATGCCATTTGCCAAAGTGCCCGGTCGCATAACCGGCGGTCTGCAACACGCGTGCGACCGTCAGCTCCTGCGCGCGGATCGGCGAGCCGGGGCTGAACGTCCCGTAGCGGTTCGGATGCCGCCCGGTCATCACGCTGCCGCGCGTCGGCGAGCAGTTGAAGTGCGCCGTATAGAAGCGATTGAAGCGCAGCCCGCTCTTCGCCAGCCTGTCGAGGTTCGGAGTCTTGAGTTCGGGATGTCCGTTGTAGCCGGTGTCACCCCAACCTTGATCATCCGCCATGACGAGGACGACGTTCGGTCGGGCGGGCGGCTCCGCAGCCAGACCTGGAAAAGCGGCCGAGAGCATCAACAGGTGGATGAGAATGATTTTTGTCATGGGTCGTCACCTGAATTGGGAGCGGGGGGAAGTGTCGGAACCTTGACGACTATCGCGATGGACGCGGCAAAGCTCGAGGGTTCATTCTGTCGCAAAGAACCAACAGAGTGAATTCACCAAGTCTTCGTTGTTTCGCTGGGTGACGTGATCGTGCCTTGATCGGCGTGCGCTGACTCGTGAGAACGCTCTCGGAATACGATCGTCACACCGACTCGATTCATGGGGCGGACTCAGTATGGCAAAGTCGATGCTTCTCCAATGGCGGATGAGGTGGTGGAGTTGGGTCGTGTGCTGGTGTTGGACGTGCTCGGCGGCAGTGGCGGCAGACAACGACTTCGCATTGGTGCGGCCGTGGGTCGCGGATGAACTCAAGCTGTCGGACGAGCAACGGGCTCGGATTCTGGTGAAGGTCCGCGAGTTTCAATCGGCCATGCAGGCGGCTGCGGACTCGTATCCGCTGGGTGGGCAAGACGCGGAGGGGACTCATCAGCGCGAGCGGATCGAAAAGTCGGTGCGTGCGACGCAGGATCGGCTCAACGGGCAGATCCAATCGCTGTTGAGCGACGAGCAAGTCGACCGCTTTCGCGCGTTGAAACCGACGGCTCCGAAAGCGACGCTCAAGTTCGAAGGGCGGCGTTCGTTCGCGGCACTGTTGTGGCCCGACAAACTCGAAGCCCTCAAATTGAACGCCGAACAGAACGCGCGAGTGAGCGCCATTCTGCGGACAGGGACCGCAGAATGGCTGACGGGTGAAGGCGATCCCGACGCCCGCTTGCAGGCGCAGCGAGATCGCGTCTTGCGAGACTTGCGCGAGGTGCTGACCGCCGAGCAACTCAAGCTGCTCCCGGAGAAGTCCCCGGCTCGCAACCCGACGATAATCCCGATTGGACGCTCGCCCTACGACCTGTTCGGCGACGAGGCCGTGAAGCAAGCCGCGATGGCTCGAAACAGCGAGTTGCGAAACTCGATACCGAAAGCCAAGCTGACGCCGGTCGATGGGCTGAAGTCGATGGTGCGGGTCGGGAAGGAATTTGGTGAGCCGCTGGAACCGATCTTCTGGCATCCTGAATCGGAACGGATTCTCGCCGCCGCGATCAGCCCAAATGGACGTTTCGTCGTCACGTTGGGCAGCTCAGTTCCGGGCTTGCAGCGAACGCATGAAATCCGAATGTGGGATGCCAAGACCGGAGACCTGCTGGCCATCGCGCCGAACGATCAATTCGGTGGGGCCTCGTCCGGTCGCTCGGCGTCGATCCGATTCTTGTCGTCCGAATGTGTGCTGTTCAGCGTCGAGCCGTTTGGCCGGTGATGCTATCGCGGCGTTTGTTTCAGGAGAGTGCCTCGATGATTCGCCCACTCGACCATTCGCACTCACGAACTTCGCGGACCGCGTTGATGGCATCCGGTACAGACAGAAAGCGAGTGACCATGTCCAATGAAGAACCTGATCGTCGCAAATTCCTCGCGAGTGTCGGCTGGCTGCCTTTGCTGAGTGCGGCCGGACTGGCCGCTAATGACGACGCACTGAAAGCGATTGCCGATCCAGCCCGCGAGTTGCTTCCATCGGCGGCCGATCTGGGAACGAACTTCGCCGCCGTCGAGCAGATCGCCGCGACGTGTCGGCCAGCGGTGTTTCCGATCGGCACGGCAGTCGAATTCAACAATGCCTTTCGCGCAGCGGCTCGCGAGAAAGTGCGCGACCTCTTGAGCTATGAGCCACCGCGAGTGAATTTCCAGCCCGAAGTTGTCGAGCGTGTGGACTGCGGCGAGTTCTGGCGCGAGCGAGTGCTAATCTCGACGACGCCGTGGTTCCGCATCCCAGCATATGTGTTGATCCCGAAAGATTTGAAGAAGCCCGCGCCGGCGATCGTCGATCTGCACTCGCACGGTGGGATGTTCCTGTTCGGCAAA
This sequence comes from Planctomyces sp., assembly GCA_031387195.1. Classification (GTDB taxonomy): domain Bacteria; phylum Planctomycetota; class Planctomycetia; order Planctomycetales; family Planctomycetaceae; genus SXKJ01. The sequence goes on from JANNDA010000739.1 coordinate 4,367, forward strand.
GAGAAGGTCATCGACTTCGGGACCAACCATCCGGCGATGACGAAGTACCACCAGCAAAACTACGACGGTCGCCCCACGGCCACCGCGCTCGTGAGACGCGGCTATGTCGTGATCTCGATCGACGCCTTCATGTTTGGCGAGCGTCGCGTGCTGCTCGATGAGGATTTGAAGTTCGGCTGGGATCGCTCGAAGTATTCGCTTGATGATGTCCAGCAGCTCAATCAAAAGTGCCGAGCCAAGGAAGCGACGGTCGCCAAGAGTCTCGTGCTCGCCGGCGCGACGTGGCCGGGAGTCGTCAACTACGACGACCGCCGAGTCGTCGAATTCCTCACGACTCGGTCCGAGGTGGATGCCCAGCGGATCGGTTGCGTCGGCATCTCGATGGGCGGCTATCGGTCGGCGTATCTGGCGGCGATGGACGAGCGGATCAAAGCGGCGTGCGTCGTGGGCTTCATGTCGTCGATGCGACCGATGTTGAAATCGCACGTCGACACGCACTCGTGGATTCACTTCTTGCCGGGCCTGCATCGGCTCATGGACTTTCCCGAACTTGTGTCGCTCACCGCGCCGCGAGCGTTGTTCGTGCAACAATGCTCGCAAGACCGACTCTTCCCGCTGTCCGGTATGCAGTCATCCTTCAAACGCATCGCCGCGCTTTATCAAGCGGCCGACTGTCCCGATCAGTTCCTCGGCAAGTTCTACGACGAACCGCACCGTTGGACGATCTCCATGCAGGACGAAGCGTTTTCGTGGCTGGACGATAAGCTAAATCATCGACCGCCGAGTTAGTCCGTCGTCGAGGCCGCCGCCAGGAGATTCCGACATGCGAGTTCGTGGAATCATTCTCATCTGCTTGCTTGTGATCGTTGCCATCGCTCCAACCACCGCCGGGGAGAAACCTGCGATCGAGCCGTCCTCGTTTCGGATTGTCGGTTATCTGCCGGACTATCGCGCGGCCGAGTTCGAGCTTGGCGCGGCTCGCGGCCTGACAGACCTGATCGTGTTCTCCGCCGAACCGACCGCGACCGGTCAGCTCAACCTTTCCCGACTCAAGAATATGCCGTGGGCAGAACTTCGGGCCTTCAAGACGCGCGAGCGCGTGCGGTTGATGCTCTGCGTGGGCGGATGGGGCCGATCAGCACATTTCCCCGCCGTGGCAAGTTCCGACCTGATCAGGCAGGAGTTCGTCAAAGCGGTTGTGCGTGTGTGCCTCGATGAGAGGTTGGACGGGGTCGATCTGGATTGGGAGCATCCCAAGAACGAAGGCGAACAAGAAGGATACGCAAAGTTGCTCGCCGAGTTGCAGCGGGTGTTTGAATCTCACGGACTCGTGCTGTCAGTCACACTCGCGGCGTGGCAGAAACTCCCGCCAAAAACATTTGATGCCGTGGATTGGGTCAACGTGATGTCCTACGACAATCCCGTCCGCCATTCGACGTTTGAAGCCGCGCAAGCGGATGTCCAAAAGTTGGTCGATGCCGGAGCAACACGCGGAAAGATCACGCTCGGCCTGCCGTTCTACGGCCGTGATGTGATGAAGCCCGAACGAACGCTGACCTATCGCGAGATCGTCGCCAAGTACCGGCCGAAGCCGGCCGTGGATGAGATTGACAGCATCTATTTCAACGGCCCCGACACGATCGCACGGAAGACGAAGTATTCTCTCGACGCTGGACTGGCGGGCGTGATGGTCTGGGAATTGGGACAGGACGACGCAGGAGGTCAATCGCTTCTGAAGGTGATTCACACCGCTGTGGACCGGTCTCGGAAATGATCTTCGCGAGCATTCCATCAGCCGTAGGCTGAGACCAATCTCCATTTCAGCGAAGCCCACGTCCGCAAACTTGGCTTCAAGCTGGCGGAGATGTTGTCCCGTGGCCGTGTAGATGATGACCGCTTGATTGTTCCCGGCAGTTTCCACCTCGCGGACTCCGTGGCCGAATCCTTTCAAACGACGACGAGTCTGAGAAGCTCCAAGGTTCACGAACAGTTTCGCATTCTTGGGATCAGCCATGTTGCGCCGCTACGAATGAGAGGGACTCCCAAACGCTTTTTTCAGAGGACACGCTTCAGCGACCGAATCTCCACGACGATAGCACGACAGCAACTCTTTGGATCGCTGGGCCAGCAGTCGCCGAACCTCTCGCCGCTCGCCTTTGATCCGTGCGATCTGCATCGAATCGTAGGCCGTCGTTTGGTGCCGCATCCATGCAATGACAGCGGCCTCAGCTCGTTGTTCGACGGGAATGCGTTTGGTTCTCGCCACCGTCCCGCTACCGACAGGAGTGGCGTGATTTGAGACCGCTCGTGCCAGACGGTTGGCAAGCTCGGCGTGGTTTGGATGGAAGGCCAGAAACGTCACCACCGCACCAAGGAAGCCTTCGACGTATTCGGCTTGGACCTTTTCACGTCGTTGAGCCGCCGACTCTTTCCGTTTGGCGAACTGTTCTGTGGATCGCTCGGCTTCGAGTTCAACCCGAATTCGATCAATGGTGGCAGCCGATGCCCACACTCCCTTGGAAAAGGTTTTGCGGCCCTTCTTTTCCTGCACGACCCAATGATCGCCAGCAGCCTTCACACGACGAGTGAGGGCGGCGTCTCCGGGCGGGAGCAGAATCCAACCCTTCGGTGCCGTCAGAACTTTGCCGTCGGTTGACCGAACGGTGTTGGCCGTGGGGCCAGGGAGGAACGGTTGGTTGCCGTTTTCAAGACTCATGCGAATTGCGGTTCCTTCCTGATCGCTTGGCTTCCCACTCATGGGGCACCGTCTGGCTGCTTTTATGCGATGTTGGGCTATCCTAAGCTGCGCCATCTGGTGGCAAAAGTCGGCGGCGATCTCACCTTCCTGGGCCGAGTCGGACCCATGCAAATCCTCTTCCTACTTCGACTGTATGAATTGCTTGAGGATCGTAACCGGTTCACATATCGAGAGGTTGCGACGATGTCGCTTTTATGGCCGCGCACCGACGAACAACTGTCGGAAAAATGGCTTGATGTGACTTTCCCGCGAAACGCGACCGCTCGCGGCCATTTGAGTATCTCGATTTCTTGCGACACCTGAAAAACGCTCGTGAGAGCAACGCTTTTTGTTTC
>JANNDA010000778.1:0-1607 GCA_031387195.1 Planctomyces sp.
CTTGATGTGACTTTCCCGCGAAACGCGACCGCTCGCGGCCATTTGAGTATCTCGATTTCTTGCGACACCTGAAAAACGCTCGTGAGAGCAACGCTTTTTGTTTCAACCGATTAAGACGATCCTGAAAGTCATACAGTCGAAGTAGTGACATTGCAGCAATTGGAATCAGATCGTTGACGAAGTAGGAAACATGGAGATGAGACCTTCGTTGCGGATGCGATTCGCGTTTATCGGTCTCATTGCGACGCTGATGTTGTGCTTTGCTTCTCCAGTGCTTCAGGCTGCCGCGAAGTTCAACAAGGTGCTGGATATCGGCAAAGCGGCTCCCGTTTGGACTGACTTGCTGGGTGTTGACGACCAGCGGCACAGTCTCGAAAAACTGAAAGAGCCCAAGCTGGTGGTCGTTGTCTTCGCCTGCAATCACTGCCCGGTCGTAAAGGTTTACGAACGCCGGCTAATCCGGTTCGTCGATGACTACCGCGACAAGGGGGTTGAACTCGTGGCGATCAGCGTCAGCAAACACCCTGCGGATCGGATCGAGAAAATGAAACTTCGAGCATCCGACAGTGGATTCAATTTTTCGTACCTCATCGATCCGACGCAGAAAATCGGGCGAGCGTATGGGGCGACGATGACTCCGCAGGTGTTTGTTCTCGACCAGAAACGCCGTATCGCTTACATGGGTAAGATCGACGACCATTTGGAGGAGACCAAAGTGACAGAGCCGTTTTTGCGACTGGCCGTCGATGCGTTGCTGGCCGGTCGCGAGCCCGAGGTCACGGAAACCCGCCAGACGGGTTGCGAAATCGATTACGAAGACTGAGTTCCGGTAGATCAGAGGAAGTGGTTCATGTTCATCCGCCATTCGTCCGTTGTGCTGACGCTCGCTGTTGCGATTGGCCTGGCCTTCTGTTTTGGCTGTGACCCCGGCGAGCGTGCTCCGTCCGGCGTGCCGAGTTCCCCGACTCTTAAAGACACAACCAACGACGTGCCTCCTGGCCCGCAGACTGAGCCAGAGTTCAAGCCTGACGGCGATTCCACTGTCAGCGAAAAACTCTCGGTAAAGCCGATCGATCCAGCGGGCTTGAAAGCCATCATCGCGAGACACCACGGCAAAGTCGTTCTCGTTGATTTCTGGGCCACTTGGTGTGTTCCCTGCCGCAAGAAGTTTCCGCACACGGTAGAACTTTTCAAAGCTCATCAGAGCGAAGGCTTAGCAGTCGTCGCGGTCTCGATGGACGACGAAGACGCGCTGCCAGACGTCGAGGAGTTCCTCCAAGAACAGCAGGCGACGTTCGATTGCTTCCGCTGTCAGGGCGGTGTGAGCGACGAGACGTTCGAGGCGTTCGAAATCCCCGACGGAGCCCTCCCTTGCCTGCGTCTGTTTGACCGCGAGGGAAAGCTCGTGAAGACCTTCGCGATTGATCCGGCGGCCGAAAAGCAGTTCACCGATGAAGACGTGACGGCAGCAGTGACGGACGCGCTGAAGAAATAAGCCTGGCTTTCGGTAACGTTGGAATCTGAGTCACAGAGTGCCTTTGAAGATTTCGTGGGATAAGCTTCCAGCTTGTCGGAACTGCTTTTGAAGGTGACAAGCTGGAAGCTTA
>JANNDA010000784.1:0-5705 GCA_031387195.1 Planctomyces sp.
AAGGATGTCGTCGCCCTTTTCGTTCTTGCCATACAGCTCGCTGGTCACGGCGGGCTGATTGTCTGGCGGGGCAACTTTCCGAACGATGGATTTAGAACCGGCCACACCTGAGCCGCTCGCGTTAGGAACGGGCTTGGCAGCTTGGCCTTCGTTGGGTGTGAAGTCCCCACAGCCAAACCGGCTCCCAAACTTCGCGGCGCGAGTGAGGTGGAGGTCAGCTCCACTTCCACCGCTCAGAAAGCTTCCTCGCAAGACAATCAGCCCGCCGTGACAAGCGAATTGTTTGGTAAGAACGAAAAGGGCGATGACATCCTCCGATACAACCTGCGGAACAGCCACGGGATGAAAGTCAGCGTGCTCAACCTGGGCGCGATCATCACGTCGGTCGAAGTGCCCGATCGTGACGGTAAGTTCTCCAACGTGACTTTGAACTTTCCCGATGCGGACTCATACCTCGTCAATGCTCCGTACTTTGGTGGAGCCTGCGGGCGATATGCGAATCGCATCGCGAAGGGCAAGTTCACGCTCGACGGCACTGAGTACGAACTGGATCTCAACAACGGACCCAACCATCTGCACGGCGGCAAGGTCGGCCTGATGAAACGAATCTGGAAGTCCGAGGGGTTTCAAAACGACGAGGCTGTCGGCGTGAATCTCTGGTACATCAGCCCCGATGGCGAAGAGGGTTATCCCGGCAAGGTCAGATTCGGCCTCGCGTATTCGCTGAACGATAAGAATGAGCTGCGCATCGAGTACCACGCCGAGACCGACAAGCCGACCGTGCTGAACGTGACGAATCATGCCTACTGGAATCTGGCCGGAGTGCCGGACGGCTCGATCCTCGATCACAAACTGACGCTGTCATGTTCCAAGTATCTGCCGGTGGACGAGACATCGATCCCAACGGGCAAACTGGCGGATGTCGCGGGCACGCCGATGGACTTCCTCAAGCCGGAGAAAATCGGTGCGCGGATCGACCAGACCATCAATGGAGGCGGGGGCTACGATCACTGTTACGTCGTGGACGGCAAGGTTGGCAAACTCCGTCCGGCGGCGAAGATCGTGGAACCGAAGTCGGGCCGCGTGATGGAGATCTCCACGACCGAGCCGGGCATTCAGTTCTACACGGGCAACTTTCTGGAGGGGACGCCCGCCACGGGCAACGCCGCCAAGCACGGCGCGTTCTGTCTGGAAACGCAGCACTTCCCGGACTCGCCGAACCGCCCCGAGTTCCCCACCACGAGACTCAACCCCGGTGAAGCCTATACCCAAACGACGGTCCACAAGTTTTCGGTGGCCAAGTAGGTTGGGATTCCATCCCGACCGACTGGGTCGGGATGGAATCCCAACCTACAAAACCTGACATCTGAAAGAACTCATGGCTCACATCAAGCTGCCTAACGGCGAACCCGGCATCATCGGACCTTTGACGGCTTATCGAGAAACAGAAAAACATCTCGACGGTCTCGCGAACGCGCTGATGTGCGGGCCGTCGTCGTTGACCAAAGCCGAGCGCGAGGTCATCGCGACTTATGTCTCGAACGGCAATGAGTGCTATTTCTGCACGAACTCACATGCCGCCGCCGCTCGGCAACTGTTGGGAGACAAGTGCGGTCTCATGGCCGAGATCTTGCATGACGTCATGACGGCCAACGTAGACGACAAGTTGCGTGCGTTGCTGTTGATCGCGGGCAAAGTTCGGCAGGACGGTCGGCTGGTAACAACTGAGGATGTGCAACGGGCTCGCGATGCGGGAGCCGATGACAAAGCGATTCACGACACCGTTCTGATCGCCGCGATGTTTTGTCTGTTCAATCGGTATGTCGATGGGCTGGCGACATGGACGCCGCGCGATCCGGAAGTCTATGAAGCGATCGGGACGCGGATCGCGACTAAGGGATATGGCAGCCGCTTTCGGGAAACGACGTGAGGATCGGTCATCTGTCGTAGCACAGGCGGCTCGCCTGTGTGTGGGCCGATGAAATCACAGGCAAGCTGCCTGTGCTACGGGATTTGACGCCGCGTCCAAATCAACAAATGCCGTTTGGAGACTTTCACATGAAACACTTCGCAACCGTTCTCGCTTGTTTGATCTCGATGGGAGTGACGATGGCCCACACCGTGTTTGCCGACCAACCCGCGACCGAGCCGAAGCCGTCGGCGTCCGCATCGGAAGAGCCAACGATTGATGCGTCGCCTGCCGCGCTGGAGGCGTTGGTCAAAGCAAAAGAATCGTCGCCGGAGGAACTCGCAAAGCTCGCCGATGAGTTGGAGAAATCCTATGACAAGACTCCGCCGCCGGAATCCGTGCGGATGTTGATCGCGATTGCTCGCGGCGGGCAGATGGGGCCGGGGTCGGGTTGGTTCGGGCCGTCGCAGGGACGTTACTCTTGGGAGTGGCTGGCGAAGCGGCATGATGTGCCGACGACAGAGTCGATCGCACCGGATGCGTTCAAGGGGAAGCCGGAGTTTTTTCAGCGGTTCGATCGCAACAAAGATGGGCAGGTTGCCGCGGACGATTTCGATTGGTCCGATCGCAATCCGTACGTCCAAGGGTCTTACATGGTCAATCGCATGTTTCGCCGCATCGATCAACAAGGCGACGGGCGAGTGACTCGCGATGAGTTGCTGGCGTTGTTCGACAAGGTGTCGCAGGGGAAAGATTTTTTTCGATCGGAAGATTTGCGGGATGCGCTGATCGGCGGCCCGTCCGGTTTCTTACCGGGAGACGCTCCGAATCAAGAGGTGCTGTTGCGTGGTCTGTTTCGTGGTGAAGTCGGGTCGCTGAATGAAGGACCGAAAGTGGATGAACCGGCCCCCGATTTCACGCTGACGACTCAAGATGGCAGCCGCACGATTCGGCTCAGTGAACAATTCGGCTCGAAGCCGATCGTGCTGGTCTTCGGCAACTTCACCTGCGGCCCGTTCCGATCCTTCTATCCGATGGTGGACGAGTTGTGTCAACGTTATCAGGATGAGGCGATCTTTATAGCCGTCTACGTTCGCGAAGCGCATCCGAGCGACGGCTGGTTGATGGAATCCAACACGAAGGTTGGTGTGAAGGTGGCTCAGCCGCAGAACTTCGCCGAACGGACTTCGGTCGCTCAGCAGTGTTTCGCCAAGCTCAAGTACTCGATGCCGTTGCTGGTCGATGAAATTCACGACCCGGTCGGCAATGCTTACAGCGGCATGCCGGCGCGGCTGTATGTGATCGATCCTGATGGCAAGGTGGCTTACAAAGGTGGCCGTGGTCCGTTCGGGTTCAAAAGCGGTGAGATGGAGCAGGCGCTGTTGATGACGCTGCTCGACCGGCAGCAGTAGCAGACTACTTCATACTAGCCCGACGCGCAAGCGAGGGAAGTTGGCGTGTTTCCCTCGCTTGCGCGTCGGGCTAGTGTTGGCTTATCAGATCGCCGTTGAAGGAATCACGACCGCTGGTTCATACTGGTTGCGAAAGTGTTAGACAGTTTCGCAATGTGGCCGTCGGGAGACTGCAAGTTGATCATTCCTCGTTTTCAGCCCCGTTGTACTTCGCGTCGCGACTTCCTGTGGCAGGCTGGCGGTGGACTCGGTGGCGTCGCGCTCGCGTCGATGCTGGCGGCAGACTCAATGGCGTCGCAGAGTCCGCTCGCGAACAAATCGGCTCATTTGCCAGCGAAGGCGACCAACGTCATTCAGATTTTTTGTCCCGGCGGTCTGAGTCATGTTGATACGTGGGATTACAAACCGGAACTCGAACGACAACACGGGCAGCCGTTTGATGCGGAACTCGGCAAGCAGACGTTTGCCGGCATCGGTGGAAACTACGCGAAGAGCTTTTGGAAGTTTCGTCAGCACGGTGACTGCGGTCGCTGGTTGAGCGACTTGTTTCCGCGGCTCGCGGGACATGTCGATGAGATGGCTTTTATTTACTCGATGCAGAGCAAGTCGGCGTTGCATGGACCGGCGATGTTCATGGCCAACAGCGGGTTCATTCGGCCCGGGTTTCCGAGCATGGGTGCGTGGGTGACTTACGGCCTCGGTAGCGAGAGCGAGAACTTGCCGGCATTCGTAGTGTTGCCTGATCCGCGCGGACTGCCGCCAGGCGGACTCGCGAATTGGGGTGCGGGCTTTCTTCCTGCCGTGCATCAAGGAACGGTCCTCGAAACATCGGCACAACGTCCGCCGATCACCGATCTCTTTCCGCCGACTGATCGAGCCGTTTCGCCGGATACCGAACGAGACAGTCTTGAGTTCTTGCGATTACTCAACGTCACTCACGCCGAACGTCGCACGGATTCTTTGCTGGAAGCTCGCATCGCGGCCTATGAACTGGCGGCGCGGTTGCAGGTGAGTGCGCCGGAAGCGGTCAATCTGTCGAACGAAAGTGCGGCGACGCTCAAGCCGTATGACCTTGATGATCCCGACGTCGGGCCGTTCGGCAGACAATGTTTGCTGGCACGGCGGCTCGTTGAACGCGGCGTTCGATTCGTGCAAATCTTCTGCGGTGCGGAGAACACGTCTTCGAAAAAAATTCGCCCGAACTGGGACAGCCACGAAGACATCGTCCGCGATCACGGTTACTGGGGCCGAGTGCTCGACACCGGCGCAAGTGCGTTGCTCACCGATTTGAAGCAGCGTGGCCTGCTCGAATCGACGCTCATCATTTGCACGTCCGAGTTCGGCCGACAGCCCTTCATGCAAGGGGCACAGAAAGGCCGCGACCACAATCCCGGCGTCTTCACCGCCTGGTTGGCCGGCGGCGGCATTCGCGGCGGCAGTAGTCACGGCACGAGTGACGACCTCGGCTTCAAAGCGGCCGAGCATCCCAGCTACAGCTATGACCTCCACGCCACGGCCCTGCACCTGCTCGGCCTCAACCACGAGAAGCTGAGCTTCTACCACAACGGCATTCAACGCCGCCTGACCGATGTGCATGGCGAAGTGATTCGCGAAATTCTGGCGTAACAGGATTGATGGTGTGGCCGCACGCTGCGGGTTACTGAGCGGCAAGCGGCACCAGCTTGCCGCTCATTTTTCCAGCCGTCAGAATGCGACCTGTTCAACGTCTCCTCGACCCAACACTGACTCTCCTCTAGGAATGCCCACATGGCTGACAGTTCAAATCTGAATCTGGCTCACAATGTTTACTTCTTGCTCAGCGATGCTTCGCCAGCCGCGCAGCAAAAGCTGATCGACGCTTGCCACGAATTTTTGAAGGGGCATCCGGGCGAAGTTTATTTTTCCGCCGGCACGCTCGTTCCTGATCTCGCTCGTCCGGTCAACGATCGAGGGTTTCACGTCGGCCTGCACGTCGTCTTTGAAAACCGCGAGGCACACGACGCTTATCAAGCTCATCCACGACACATTCAATTCATCGACGCGAACAAACCGAACTGGGCCAGCGTCCGTGTGTTTGATGACTATGTCAGCTAAATGAAAGAAGGTTGAACGCCGCCGATTAACCCGGAGGGTTTACAGCAATTAGCCGGGGGTTGAGCGCAGCGACACCCCCGGCTGTCAATTTTGAGGCATCGCACCCCAGCGGAGTGCCAGCCAATTCCGTTGTGATCCTGTTAGGACCGGCGCATGAATAACTGTTGCGATAGTCGTGGATCGCTCCGCTATCCAACGTTGGTTCGCGGAGCGAACCACGACTATTATTTCTGCTCCGATCCTTAGGGTCGTCGCCATTCTGTTTCACAGACCGGGGGCGTCGCTTCGCT
>JANNDA010000792.1:0-4418 GCA_031387195.1 Planctomyces sp.
GCGAAGGGAGCCTGACGCTCGCCGGAGCCGACCTCGGCACGGGGACGCACAGCTTCAACACGGACAACAACGATAACGGGACGGAGACGCTGACGGTCAACGACGCCAACACGTTCTCCGTCGGCGCGGCGACGTTCCGTGGCGGAACCGGGACCAACGACACGATCGACATCAATGCGGACATCACGGCGGCGACGACGCTGACGATTCAGAACGCGGCGACGGTCGATCTGGCGGCCAGCGTGGACCTGACCACGACCAACGGCGCATTGTCGGTCGTCACCAGCGTCACCGCGATCAACCTCAGCGGCGCGGCGGGAAGTTCAAACGTGATTGACGGAAATGGCGACGCGCTGGTCACTTTAGCGGCGGTCAGTGATACTGGGACACCAGATCGTCTGACGGTCAATAGCGAGGGAAACGTGACGCTGGTGTCCGTCAACATTGCCGGAAATCTGGATGTCAATGGTGACAACGACAACGACACTGCTGCGGCGTCTCTGATCACAGGGGCACTCACAACGGGAGGAGCAATTGCGCTGACCACGGGGACCGACGACAATGACGCGGCAAACCTCAATGGCGTCATCAACGCGGGAACCACATTCAGCGTTTCCAACGGCCGAGTATTGATCTCCTCAGGAACGATTACCGCTGCGACGGGCCAGACGTTCGCGACCGATGTCTTCTTGGTGACTGATCTCAATGCAAATGTCACTGGTGCAGGGAACATTGAGTTTCAACAAACGCTCGATACGTCGGCAACGGCGGCGGCTGGTGAGGGTGATTTGGCACTGGACGTCGCCAATGGAACGACAACGTTTTCGGGACAGGTCGGTAATAGCGCGGACTACGTCGGACTTGGTTCGGGTGTTTTGAATGTCGCTGCGATTCGAGCTATTCGCGGTCACATCACATTTGGCGACGCGGTCACGTCGGTCAAAATTCGCGGCGACCTGCAAATTGAAGGCGCTGCAATTGTCGTCGGCGGCAATGCAGATCGTCGTACGGTGGTTCAATACGTAAACCCGCCCGCACCGGCTCAAGCCAGTCCAGTGATTGACTTGCAGGCTACTGCTGACAATTCGACGATCCGCAACTTGGCAATTCGAGACGGCATCGGAGCGACGGTCGGCCACGGGATCAATCTCGCCGCCGATGGAGTCAGCGTGACCAACAACAAGATCACGGCCAATGGAGCCGACGGAGTTCATGTCACGGGAACCAACAACTCCATTACGGCAAACACGATCACGGGCAATACACGAGACGGAGTGCGGGTTGCGAGCGGCACGGGAAACGCGATTTCTCAGAATGCGATCTACAACCATAGCGGCAACCTGGGGATCAATCTCGTCGGTGGTACGGAGCTCTCCAACGGCGTGACGCTCAATGACAAAGTCATGACGGGGCTGGGAGTCGCCAACACGTCTGATTCAGATGCTGGGGCCAACAATCTGCAGAACACTCCCGAAGTCCTGTTCGTTTATTTGGACGGCGGAGATTTGAAGATTGTGTATCACGTCCCGTCGGCCACGACCTCGTCGGACTACGACGTCGATGAGCCAGATAACGCCGGAGTCACTTCGGTGAATGACGGATTGCAGGTCGAGTTCTTCCTGGCAGACTACTTCGACCGCAACGTCGATGGGGACTTGTTGGACGGTGGCGACGACCTGCGAACGGGAACCGATGAAACCGACGGACGCGAAGGGGCGACGTTCGTCGCCAGCAGCCTGTATGCCCTGGGCAGCGCATTGCAAACGGTGAACGTGCCGATTGCGTTGACGGGATTGTCTTCGGTCGCGGTCAAGAATCTGCTCGAAAGCGGGGATGTCACGAGCTTCCTGAAGTCGATCCGATTGGTCGCCACCGCCACAGATCAGGACGGAAACACCTCGGAGTTCTCTCGTGCGGCGGCGATCAATCCCAAGCCCGGTGCAGCGGGACCGACTCGGTTGGCGATCGATGCGCTGTCGCAGACCGGCTTCTTCTTTGCTCCGGGCCCGGATGATCCGGTGGCGAATGCGGACTCGACCAAGTCCGAAGTCTCGAACTTCAAGGCAACCTTCGACACTCGCGGCGATCAGACACCTGTCGGCGTCTTGCCCTCGTCCTTCGACAACGAGTTCGGCATTTACACGATCTCGACCAACACCGGCAGCGTGGCCGGAGTCGAGCCTGGCTTGAGCTTTGACGATCCCGACATGTATTCGGCGACCGCGTTGTCCAATACCCGCACGACCGCCACCAAAGTTCAAGCCGTGCGCACCAGCGGAGCCGGCCCGGAAAATACGCGCACCGGAGCTACAACGATTACGTTGGATCCCGATGTCACAAAAATCAACGAGGTCAATCCGCGCGTCGGTTTCTATCTGCTGCGAAATACTGATCGAGTGGACTTCCTCGCGAGCAATCCCGGAAACGATCCGGCCCTGGATGCAACCGCTCCGATTCAAAACACACCCGACAATTTGAAGAGGCTCAACGAAGATCGAGACTATGCGTTCTTCTCAGTCGCTACGGCGAATCCGGATCGCAACATCTCCGCGCGGAAAGACGGCAGCTTCGATCCGGGAAGTCCGGGAACCCCGGTCAAATATCACACACGGACCAAGCTGCTTGAGACGACCGGCGAGCTGTTTGTCTATTGGGAGGATTCCTACGCACCGTCGAACACCGGCTTTGCGTCGGCTGATTCGGATCAATTGCTGCGGAACGACCTCGACGACGCCATCCTGAAATTTTCCGATCCGTTCGTCAGGCCGGTGTTGTCCTCGGACCTCATGGTCACGCTGGGTGGAGGCCAAACAAACGTGACAATCTCATCGACTGTCGTCGCGGGAGTCGCGAAGCTCCGCGTGCTGATTGATGCGGTCGAGCAAGTCGCCTTCAGCGACATTTCCGCCAGTCAGGTGCAGTCGATCACAGTCACGGGCAACGCCTTGGCGAACAACATCGACCTGTCGGGAGTCACTACGGCCACCTTCACAAATCTGGGGACAGTGCTGGTCAACGGCGGCAACGGCAACGACACCATCAAAGGGTCCGCCCAATCCGACGAACTCAACGGCGAAATTGGGAATGACTCGATCACCGGCGGGGCCGGCAACGACAAGCTGACCGGTGATATCGGGACCGATGTGCTCGATGGCGAGGCGGGAAATGACTCGCTGTCAGGTGGTTCGGACAACGACACGTTACGTGGCGGAGCCGGGATCGATTTCATCGAGGAGTCCGGGAACGTCAACTTCACGCTGACGAATACCTCACTGATTGGCACGGGGACCGACACGCTCACCGGCATTGAAACCGCGAAGCTCACCGGCGGAGCGGACAACAATACGCTCAATGCGGCGGCGTTCACCGGTTCCGTCACGCTCATCGGCGGAGCGGGCATGGACATGCTCACCGGCGGAAACGGGAAGGACCGGTTGTCTGGCGAGGGGGACAACGACACGCTCAAGGGTGGTGGCGGCGCAGACACGCTCGACGGCGGAAGTGGGCTCGACAGCTTGCAGGGAGATGGCGGCGACGATCGACTCACCGGCGGCACCGGTACCGACAATGACATCCTGATCGGAGGGATGGGGACTGACACCCTGGTCGAGTCTGGGGCAGCGAATCTGGTCCTCACCGCCACCCAGTTGACCGGCGTGGGAACGGACTCGCTCAACACCATCGAATCCGCCGTCCTCAGCGATGACTCTGGTAGTCACTCGATCAATGCTTCGGCGTTCCCAGGCAGCGTCACCCTGAATGGCGGTGATGGAAACGACACGCTGACGGGTGGAGTAAAGAACGATCAACTCAGTGGCGGCGGCGGCAATGATTCACTGCTGGGTGGTAAAGGCAACGATTCGCTCTTCGGTGGCATCGGCATGGACAAACTCTTCGGCGAGGACGGTCTCGATAGTCTGTCCGGCGGCGACGATTTCGACACGCTCGAAGGGGGAATTGGCAACGACACGCTGCAAGGTGGAAACGGCAACGATTCGCTGGATGGTGGAATGGGCAACGATGGCCTGGCCGGTCAAGACGGAAACGACACTCTGATTGGCGGCGATGGCAGCGATACTCTCAGCGGCGGTGCTGGTGCTGACTCACTCAAGGGAGACGCCGGCAACGACACTCTGATTGGCGGCTTCGGAAACGATACGTTGCTTGACGGTGGAGCTGGCACTAACAAAATCGTTCGTGGTCAAGGCAAGAGTGGCTCACCGCGGTTCGGTTTGGGTGTTGCCGATGCGGGGGATGTCCTGGCCATCAACCCCGTGATCAGCGACGAATTGTTCGCCAAGCTGTTTGCCTTCGAGTAGACAGACTTGCGAGTTGAGGTCGTGTGTGTTTAGAACGTTGGTCCATTCCTGACGTTTCAACATGCGATCTCATCATGGCTTTGCAACACGAATCGACCG
>JANNDA010000418.1:0-3052 GCA_031387195.1 Planctomyces sp.
CAGGACCAGCCCATCGGCTTGCTCAACTCACGCTCGGCGAGCTTGGCCCACGGCGTGCCTTGATGCTGGTTGACGACGCGTTCGAGATACTCCTGAGCCTTCGCGGCCATCTTCTTGACCTGCACGCCGGTTGAGATTTCATCGGAAGCGATCAGCTCCCAAGTGTTGTCGCCGGCCTTGTCGAAAGTCTTCGGGTTACCCTTCATTTGGGCGAGCATCATGTTGTAGCCGAAGGCTCGCACACGCATTGCCAGGACTCGACCGTAGGCCGTGTCGTAGGCCGCTTGCCAACGTGGCTCCTTAATTTTCGCACGGTCCTTCTCGCCCTGCTCCAACAAGCTGGCGATTTCATTGAGCTTGTAATCGAGCACTGCCAACGGCTTCTGGGCTTCGCTCAACTGCGTTCTCAGTACGGCGTCGGTATCCGCACGGAAGATAACGTCGGGAGCCGGTACGTTTTCGCCAAGCGTTTTGCGAGCCGCGTCAACCAGTACCGTCTTCGCTCGGTTGGCCTGTAAATCCTTCGTGTAGAACCGGATCGGCCGGTAGTCCGGCAGATAGTTGCGCATCACCGTCGGATCGAAGTGGACGCCGCGCATTTCATCGGCGATCAAGTAGACCCCTTGCGTTTCGGCACAGAGTCGAGTGAGGGCATATGGACCGAGTCCAGCCGTCATGCGGGTGAGGTCTCCTGACGGAACTCCCCAGAACGGCAGATTCACATATTCGGGAGCGATCGTTTCCGGGCCTTGATCGACCGGCAACTCTTCCTCGAAACCGTCTTCGTACTTGTAGCGGACGTAGCCCTTCTCTTGGCCAAACGGAGCCGCGTTCCCCACGCAGTAAACTTTGAAGCCGGCGGAAGCGGTCGTCTGAATGCACTGATCCAGCTTGTCGAAGTCATCACCACGTTCGTCAGTGATGATCACGAGCATGCAATTGCGATGCTCGCGGCTACGGTAATCGCGGTACTTCTTCACCGTCAGATCGACTGCGTTGAAGACGTTCTCTTTGCCGGACTTGTCTTCCGGAATCGCTTTGACCAATTCCACGAGGCTGCCGTAATCCTCGGTCGCATCTTTCGACAGGAAGTGTGTGTCCTTCCCAAAACTCACCACGGCGGTTTTGAGTGCGTTGTTCTGCGTCTCAACGTTTAACAAGCCGAGTTGCTTGTAGATGTTCTCAAAGCGTTCGGCGACCGCCTCGCGGCGTTCTTTCATGGAGCCTGATTCGTCGAACAGCCAGACAACAAGCGTCTTCTTTTCCTTCAGCGAGGCCATGATCTCAAAGGTCAGGCGATCGATTGACCCCGCCATGCCGCTCCCTTTGCCTCCAGTCCCACTGAGGTTCTCGGTGCCTCCTCGGACATCCACGGATTGAGCCAGCGAATCTGTGCTCACTTCGCCGATCGTTGCCGCCGGAGCAACGTCCACTTTGACCAACTCTTCTTGCAATTTGCGTGAAGTGACTTGCTGTGGCGAGGGAGTCAGTTGGGATGCCGCAGCCAGCGAGGGGCTCAGCGAGTCACCGTCGCCACCATTACCGACTTGGTCCGTCGCCGCGACATCGAACTTAAACTCTGGCTCGACTGCCTCCTCGACTTCACTGCTCACGACCAACTCTTCAAACTTTTCCCGCAGGACCGGAAAGCTCCAAAGAGCCAGGGCCACCAGAACCACTGTGTGCAGCCCCAGACTCACGGCCCACGCAGGCAACTCGCGAGTCGATTGCCAACCGCTTGCACCGTCTCCCGAAACAGGCTGTTGCGAATGAGGCAATACGGATTGAGACATGGGATCGCTCCTTTGGAAACCGAAAAGAGTCACAGTTTCAGCAGAAACCTGTTCGTACCTAAAACCGGCGTGCAACAATAAACGTTCGCCAAATCCTGAGCAACGGCCAAAAAGCAGTCAAACTCAAGACTTGCGGCACTTTGAGCGTCTGATTGTGACTTCCAAAAGTCTACTTCAGAAAAGCGACCGAGAGAGGGCTCAAACCCGAAGCATGACCTGTCCAAAATTTCGGAAGAATCTACCAGACAAGCAGTTTGCTGGAGAAACAAAAGGGACAGGCACAATAGCGTTCGGTACGGGATTTGCGCATACTAAATACAATAGTACACAATTGCGCTTTCGTGGCGTCCCGGACATCATTCCGGCATGGCACGCCAGAAGTCGGACAATCCCAAGCCGGAGATCCGTGACAAGGATATCACAGGGCTGAAGTATTTTGAAAAGCTGCTGCCGCTGTTCCGGCGATTGCACGAGGTCGGGTGTGATCGGGACGCGGCCGGCAATCGCGATCTGCATTTCGATGAGTACTGCTGCTTGGTGTTGTTGTTCTTTTTCAATCCCATCGTGGGTTCGGTGCATGCGTTATCGCAGGCGTCGGCGTTGATGGACCTGCCCAAGGATTGCGTGCGCTGGGTTAAGAGTGGGACTGATGGTTTGACACGGGACAGGTTCCTGAGAATCAGGCCACAGGCCTGAGGGGCCAAGTGTCAGTCAAAGGTAGTCACCCGCGTGTCAGTCAAAGGTAGTCAGTGGTAGAAGGAGATTCTTTCAAAGGCGATGGCGATGATTCAAAAAGTCTGTGGAGGATGTTCGTCGCGGGATGGTTTCGCAGGTTCGTCTCGGCAAGCCGATGCGTGCGGTGGCGAAGGCTTGTGGCGTGAGCCTGCGAACGGTGCAGGTCTGGATGGCGCGTGCGGGCGACGAGCGGCTGGATCGCGTGGATTGGAGCGATCGTCCGCGCGGTGGGCGCCGCACAGGCCACTCCGTCGTCGGTCGAAGACGTGATCTTGAAAGTCCGTCGCCAGTTGCAAACGATCAGCGCACTGGGCGAGTTTGGAGCCGCAGCGATTCAGCGCGAGTTGGTCGAACATTCCCGGAAGTTTCCGCTGAAGAAGATCCCCTCGTTGCGGACGATCGGTCGCATCTTGGCGAGACGCGGCGCGCTGGACGGTCGGCGGCGTGTCCGTCGGCTGCCACTCCCGAAGGGTTGGTAGTTGCCGCGTGTAGCTCAGCGAAAAGCCGAACTCGACAGCGGAGAC
>JANNDA010000809.1:0-2465 GCA_031387195.1 Planctomyces sp.
CCGAATTATTCATGGTCAAATACAAGCCCGACGCGCCAGCGAGTGAATCGGGCAGTTACCGGTTCGCTCGCTGGCGCATCGGGCTTGTACCGCGTCACGAGGTCGCTCTACACGCCAGCGGTGATGACCATCTCGACTCGATACTTTGGAGCCAAGCCCGCTTGCACGCACGCTCGCGAGGGAGCGTGACCTTCGGGAACCCAGACGTCCCACAGGGCATTGAGTGCGGGGCCGTCCGCCAGATCAGCCAAATAGATCAACACCTGCAACAGCCGTGTGCGATCGCTGCCGATCAGCTTGAGCCGTCCATCGATTTGAGCCAGCACCTGTTGCACTTGCCCATGAATGTCTTGATCCGGATCGTCCGCGACTTCAACGAAGTAGGCGGTCCCTTGATGGATGATGGCATCCGACCAGCGTCGAGTCACACCGTGACGTTGAATCTCGCTCATGTTGTTTGTTCCGCAAAACGTAGTACAGGCGGCTCGCCTGTGATTTCATCAGAGATACGGCACAGGCGAGCCGCTTCCAAAAGTAACCCGAAGCGTCAACGAGGGCGAACCGTAACGACGCTCTCGCTGACGCTTCGGGTTACTTTCGGCATCGGCTACAACTGACCGCACTATGCACATCATTTTATTTGATATTGACGGCACATTGCTGCATTCAGGCGGTGCGGGGCAAGCAGGAATCGAACGAACGCTGACGGAAGAGTTCGGCGTCACAGCTCCCACGGACGGAATTCCGACCGCAGGTCGAACCGATCGCGGCATCGCGCGAGACTTGATTCAGTTTCATCAACTGGAAGAATGCGAAGCGACTTACGAACGGCTGCTGCGAACGTATCTGCGCGTCCTGCCGTTGGAACTCACCGCTCGCGACGGCGGTGTTTATCCGGGTGTTCGAGACATCCTGAATCGACTCAGCCAACGAAGCGACGTGCGACTCGGACTGCTCACCGGAAATTACCGCGAGGCTGCTTGGCAAAAACTGCGGCATTACGAACTGGCGCAACATTTCCAATTCGGCGGCTTCGGCGATGACCACGCTCACCGAGATGACGTCGCGCGACAAGCACTTGCCGCGGCTCAAGCTCATCATGCGCCACAGTCAGTCGATCCTGACAAACTTTGGGTGATCGGCGACACGCCCGCCGACGTGCAGTGCGGTCGAGCCATCGGAGCTCGTGTGATCGCCGTGGCCACGGGGATGTTCACTCGCGAAGAACTCGAACCGACTCAGCCCGATCACCTCTTCGATGATTTGCGCGACATCGACTCGGTGCTCAGATTGTGGCCCGCGTAAGCCATGTAACCCGAAGCGTCAGCGAGGGCGAACGTTTCTCAACGGGATGAATTCGGAATCTTGTGAAGCGCTCGCCCTCGCTGACGCTTCGGGTTACTTAACCTCGACGCAGTTGCAACGCTTTGAAATCTCGCGTCTGCTGAGTCACGGCGATTTCGGTCGGCAGGCGTTCCATCGAACTGGCTCCGTAGAAACCGTCGCAGGCAGGAACCCGGTCCAAGACAAACTGAGCGTCATCAGGCATCGCAATCGGGCCGCCGTGGCACAGTACGAAAACATCATCGCGAACGGACTTCGCCGCCTCGGCAATGGCCGCGACCAAGCGGACGCTGTCGTCGAGCGATTTGGCACTCTTCGCGCCGATCGAACCATTGGTCGTCAGGCCCATGTGAGCGACCACGATGTCCGCCCCCGCGACAGTCATCAGACGTGCCTCGTCCGGCGTGAAGGCGTAGGGCGTCGTCAACAGGTCGAGATCGCGGGCCGCTTTGATCAGATCGACTTCCAGCGAATAACCCATGCCGGTTTCTTCCAAGCCTTGTCGAAAGGTGCCGTCGATCAAACCGACCGTCGGAAAGTTTTGGATCCCCGCAAAGCCGAGGGCTTTCAATTCTTGCAGGAAGAAATCGCGAATCATGAACGGATCGGTCCCGCAGACACCGGCGAGCACCGGCGTGTGGGTGACGGCGGTCAAGACTTCAAACGCCATTTCTTTGACGATTTGGTTCGCATTGCCGTAAGGCATCATGCCCGACAGCGAGCCGCGACCGGCCATGCGAAAACGACCCGAGTTATAAATCACGATCAAGTCGATACCGCCGGCCTCTTCGCACTTGGCGCTGATGCCAGTCCCGGCCCCGCCGCCGACAATCGGCTGGCCGCTGGCAACTTGTTGACGGAATCGAGACAAAATCGACCTGCGAGATTCAACCATGTTTCTGTGACTACTCTTCTGCGGGAATGATTGATGAGCGTTTGCGGAGAATGCTCGTCACACGTCGGCGAATCAAGCCACAACGATTCTGGCGAGCGGGGCGGCGTCAGCCGCAATGTGGCACGACACTCCGAGCCTGTGAACTTTTCGTGGGATAAGCTTCCAGCTTGTCACCTTCAAAGCGGTTCCGACAAGCTGGAAGCTTATCCCACGTAATTCTTCACAG
>JANNDA010000818.1:0-5186 GCA_031387195.1 Planctomyces sp.
ATTGCATCCCAGCGGGATGCCAGCAATTCTGGCTGCGACCCCGCTGAGGTCAAACCGAAACTGGAATCGGGTTTCGGGGGCGTCGCTCCGCTCAGTCCCCGCCTAATTGCTGCAAAGCCTCCGGCTTGAAGGCCCGCTCAATCATTTCGGAATCACCAACTCAATGCGTCCATCGACGATTCGCCGTTCCAAGCCCACTTGCTTCAGCACCGCATCTAGGATTTCGCCAACTGTTGTCTGTGGCAGCTTGAGCGTGACTGGTTTCTGCAACTGCTTCTCATCGACGGACTCCAAGTCCCAGACAATCGGGACTCCCACGAGATCTTCGAGGACATCGAGCAGCTTCACGAAGGGGACTGGTTTGACTTGCTCAAAGCGAGCGAGCTTTTGCTTCAGTCGAGCTTCGATGCTTTCGGTGGTTTCAATTTTGGGGGCTTCCGGAACCGGCTCATCAGGCGGCTCAGGTAGTGGGTTGTTGGCGACAGATTTCGGTGCGTCGGGCTTGTTATCCGGAAGCGTGATTTGCTCCGGCGTAACGGGTTCGAGTGGCTGAGGTATTTCGTTCGGAGTCAGTTCGATCGAGTTCACGTCTTGGTCCGTAACCATCAACTCGGATTCAGACGGCGTGTTCGATTTCTTGTGGTCAGCTTGGCTGTCTTTTGCTGGTGGAGCGACAGGTTTCTGATCTGTTTCAGTAACGGGAGCAACATCAGCCGGTGGCGATTTGCCACTGGAGCTGATGACGGCAAAGAGAACGATCGCAAACAAGATTGCAACGCTCCAACCGAGCAGCGCAGGGCGGCGGCTCAGTTTGTCCATGACCGTGGACCGAGGTTGAAGATGGACTCCGAAGTCGGGCAGCGTCGCAACGGGCAAAGTCGATGCGGATAACTTCTCAGTGTTCTTCGGCTTCAATGATCGACGCGGCTTGTCGGCAGCTGCAGTTGTCGTGCGAGCGGAAACGCCGTCGTGGCCGTGAGCCTCGATCAACAACATTGCGGCGCAGTCGGGGCAAGCGAAGGTGCGACCGAGAAACAACGCTCGGTCTTGCAACCGCAGCGGAGCCTGACACGTCGGGCATTGAAATTGGACGACGGACATGGAGCGGAATCCGAATGCCGGACTTTTTGAAAAATAACCCGAAGCGTCAGCGAGGGCGGACGCTCCAAAACGCAGTGTTACGAATCAGAGTCGGCGAAGCGTTCACCCTCGCTGACGCTTCGGGTTACTTGACGGTCACTTCCGGCAATGCCGTCGGAGTCAGGCTGTCTTTTTCCGCGAAATCCTTCGTGGTGATCAACGCGCGTTTCTTGTCTTCTTGGATGACCAGCACCATCGGGATTTTCTCTTTGGCATAACGCTGCAAGATACCGGCAATTCCCTCCAACCCCGTGACTTTGCCGAGCGCCATTTTTTGCGGCATGTTCTTGGTGAAACCGGCGGCCTTCAATGCGTCGCCATCGATGTCGATGGCCACTTTGCATTCGTCGGAGATGTATTTGAAACAGTCTTGCAACGGCACGCGGTCGAATTCGACTTCCAGCTTCAACTGCTTCAGGCGATCGGCCACCAAGTCGGGCAGATTGCTCGGCGTCCCCTTCGATTTTTCGGGAACAGTGGCGGCCTTCTTGAAGTCGGTCCGGGTCGATTCGTCCCACGTGAATAATGCACCGATTGCCAAATTGGGGGCCGCTCGTTCGGGCAGCGATGTCGTCAGTGTGGCCCAGCGGTCTCCGGTCGATGAATGCGTGGCCATCGAGGCCGCCTTCATCATGGCGGGGAAGCGGCCGATGATTTGTCGCGGGCCGATTACCTTCGGGTCCATGTAGCCTCGGATCGAAACGGCCAGTTCTTGCGGCAGTTTGTCGAGCTTCTGTTTCATCTGTTTCTGCAAGACGGTCTTGGTCACCGACGTCTTGTTTCGCATTTGGATTTCCGAGTGAAATTTTTCACTGCCGACGTGCATGCTCCAGGCGACCGTTTCGATCTGCTTGGCGTTGAAGAATTCCAAGAAGCGATCCGCGAACTGATGCAGCGGCTTGTCGAGAATGAATTGCACGTGAGCCCCCATGACAGTCGGCTCGAACATGACCACCAAGTGCCGCTGTCGGTCGGTCAGCTTGAGCAACGCTTCCATGCCAGGAGCTTGAGCGTTCGGGCGATTGACCGATTCGGCCATCTCCGCCTGTTTCAACTTCGGGGCGACAGCAAAGGTCTGCAAATCTTTGATGACGTAAGCGTACTTCTCGCTGAGATAGACCGGATATTGGGCTCCCGATTCGTTGTACTCTCCTTTGAATGCCTTGATGAGGTCCGACTTCTGCACTCGGTCCTTGAGCCGCACAAGTGCCGCCACCTGCATCGGTTCGCCGACAACGTTGGGGATCAGGCCGAACGTGACCTCTTCAATCTGAGCTGGTTCATACAGGCAGATCTCTTTGATCTGCGCTTCGACCCATTCGCCGAGCGGTCCCAAGCAAAAGCGGAACTCTTCGCCCTGCGATTTCGCGACCCACAACTCGGCCGGGCGAAGATGCACGATCGCCGTCACGCCGTAAGGCATGCAGAACAGTTCAATCGGATCGCCCTTCGTCGGACGAGAAACCAGCGGCGGCTCCCAATCCGGATCGTCGGCTGACTCCGCAGCGTCTGCATCGTTGGTCGCGAGTTTCTTCCCATTCCCCTTGGTCCCCGATGTTGAATTATTGAACGCGACCACGCCGCCGATCAGCAACACAACCAAGATGCCGAAGACATAACCCGCCATCTGCAACTGCTTCGACTTCTGACGCTTCTTGCTCTTCACTTGTGACGCGCGATTCAACATCTCGTTCATCGGCGGCAATGAACTCGAACCAGCCTCAACCATCGCGGCAAACGGATTGTCGTCCGGCGGCGGTTCAGACGCGGCGTAGACCGGTTGAAGTTGCGGCGGCGGGGCCATCATTGGCGGCGGAGCAACCGGCTGTCCGTAATTTTGCGGCATGGGATACTGCGGCAGCGGTGGCTGTCCCGCGTATTGCTGCGGTGCGTATTGTTGTGGCTGCGGCCAGTATTGCACGGGCCATTGTTGGCCCGGCGGCATGCCTTGAGGTGGCACTGGCATACCGGGTGGATATCCCGGATACATCGCGGGAGCGGCTGCAGAGGGATCGGGAATCCATCGCGGACTGGTTCCAGAAGGAAGTGGCGGTGCGGATGCCGGAGCGGGTTCGGCTAGTTCCAGTTGCACCTCATCAGGCTCTTCCAAGATGAAGGAATGCAGACACTTCGAGCACTTCCCTTTGCGTCCGAGCAGACTGCGATCGGGCAGCTTCAGTGTCTTGCCACACTTCGGACACGGAATTTGCAAAGCGGCCATGATCCACGCAATGCAGGCGGAGACCTGCTTGAAAGAACGAATGACATTCATCACTTGAGCAGCACCAAACCGCTCAACTGGTCGGCATATTACGAGTGGAATGAGCCGTTTGCCATGCGTCCGTCGAACACGGCTCACGAGCGTGTCTGCGCACCGATCAGTTACCAAGCTTGCTGATACAGACCGATGATTTCTTCGGCGGTCGGTACGCGCGGATTATTTTGTGGGCTGCCGGAGGCGAGTGCGTCCGCCGCCATCTTGGTCAACAACGATTGAAATCGTGGTTCCTCGACACCGCGACAATCTCGAAGGCGTGGAATGTTGAGGTCCGCGTTGAGTCGTTCGAGCCATTCGATCAACGCCGCAGCGGTGATGTCGTCCGGCAAATCCGGAGAACAGCAGCCGAGCAGACGTGAGACGGTTGCGTACCGAGACTTCGCTGCGAGAAAAGAGAATCGCGTAACAGTCGGCAACAGCACGGCATTGGACAAGCCGTGCGGGATATGAAATAACGCGCCGATCGGACGGCTCATACCGTGAACCAAACAGACGCTGCTGTTTGCGAATGCCATGCCTCCCTGGCAGGCGGCAAGCATCATGCCAGATCGAGCTTTGTGATTGTTCGGTTCTCGATAGGCCGCACGCAAATGACGTGCAACCAGCTCAATGCAAGAGAGCGCGAGCGGGTCGGTCATGCCGTGAGCTTTGCGTGAGACGTACGCTTCGATGCCATGCGTCAACGTGTCAACGCCGACTGCCGCCGTGAGTGCTGCCGGCATCGACAGGGTCAGCTCGTAATCGACCAACGCCACTGTCGGCAGCAGATTGACGCTGAGCAGCATCATCTTCACGTCCCGTTCCGTGTCGGTGATGACGGACACTTTCGTGACCTCGCTGCCGGTTCCTGCCGTCGTCGGAATCGCGATCAGCGGAGCCCCCGCGCGCGGGATCTGGTGATACCCGGCATATTGACTCAGCGGGGACGCATTCGTCGTCAGAATGCTGATCGCTTTCGCGGCATCGATCGGAGACCCGCCACCAACGGCAACGAGTGCTTCACAGTGATCCGCCCGATACCGCTCAAGCCCCTCGATCACATTCCGATCGGTCGGGTCGGGCTGCACGCCGTCGTAGATCGCGACCGCGATCCCCGCTTCTTCGAGCAACGCGGCAATCTCACGAGCGAGACCAAGCTGCATCATGCCCGCGTCTGTCACCAACAACACTCGATTCACTCCGAAGCGTCGCAATTGGGCCACCACTTCGCGGCGTGCTCCGCCACCGATCAAGATTGTTCCGGGAAGATGCAGTGCGGAGATCATCGCGGGTTCTTTCTCAGAGGATTCGTGTTTGTGCCATCATCGGCCGTTTTAACGGCAAAAACTGACATTCCAAAATTGAGCAGCATCCGGATGCGTCAGTACCAACTCCCCGTGAAGCCACCTTCCTTCCAGCTTCAGCCGAATCATTCGATCCGATTGCTCAAGCCATTCGACATTGCCGCCGTCCCAGCGTTGGACCGATCCGCGCTCACGACTGACTGGGCCTTCGTAGTTGAGATAAGGCAGTCGATGATCGGCGATTGCTTCGGCACTCAAGGTGATCGGACTGGCGGCAAGCAGCCAGCGGCTAGGACTCTCCAGCAATCGCCAGGAGCGGAGCACGCCTGCCTGTTCGACGAGCAAGTCCCAGTGCAAGAACGGGTGATCGTGAATCAGGATCGCAAAACGTGGCATAGCGCAGTTGTCCGGGGTCAGGCACCGCAAAATTCAAAAATGGCGGGACGACGCTTTCCACATCTCAACGCTTCCTTCCGCCAATTTTG
>JANNDA010000838.1:0-3077 GCA_031387195.1 Planctomyces sp.
CTTGCCCGTCGAACAACAATCAACAGTTCCGACGGGCAAGAGTGCCCGTCCTACGAAACCCATTTCTTGACGCTGACAGAGCATTAGTAGAAACCGCCGCCGCCACCGAAACCACCGCCGCCGAAGCCACCACGACCGCCCAGCGAATCACCGCCGGTCCCACCGTGGAAGCCACGGGAATAAGCCGACTCACCTTCAAACGATTCGAAGCCAGTCGCTATTGCCGGCCCGACCTGAACTCGGTTCTGAGCATCGGTGACACCGCGCTTCATCATCGTGTCTACGATCAGATCGCGACGGCTCATATCCAGCTTGATGTCGTTGTGAATCGGAAACTTGTGCTCCGTTTCTTCGCGAACGCTTTGGCTGCTGGGCTCGATCACGATCGGAAACGGCACCTGATGCACTCGCGACATCAACCGCATCAAATGGTTGATACCGGCATCGTTGAGCGCCGTGCTGTTGGCGACCCACTCGTGTTCGTGGATCACCATGTCGGATGCCTCGGCATTCGATTCGTGTGTTTTCCAAACCGGATCGCTGATCGTTCCCAGTGGCATGGGTACGGTGGCAGAACAGTGGTCGCAGTTGTAATTGCTGCACTGACAACCGGCGAAACAAACCACCGTGGTCAGTGGCACGAGCCATTGAGAAACCAAGGGATTCATGACTCTCTCCTGAGAAGGCTTCGCGTCGGCGAAGCGTGAATGTTCGATGTTGTTTGGGACTTCAACCCCACCGAGCTTGTCTCGGTGGATTTAGGCTTTTGCACTACGAAGCGTTTCACTCGAAATCTCGATCTGCGTAGTGCGGAAGCCCTGTTCCACCGAGGCAAGCTCGGTGGGGGCGCTCAGTGTGTGCTATTCGGAACTGAAGCCGTGTTCGCCGTGCAGGTAGAACTGCTCGGAAGTCTGCACGGCTTGGCATTCCGAGTAGCCAGCTTGCTTCATTCGTTTCTTGTACAGCGGCCAAACCGTGCTGCGATGATGGCAATTGGGCCGGCCTTCAATGTTGCCGTGGAAGAAGAAGTCGTGGTCCGTCGGCTCGGTCACTTCCATGCCCGGCAGGATCGACGGCACTTGGTTCGGATCAAGTGCGTGAACCAATTCCGGCGTGACCATGATGATCAACTCGGTTTCATCGCGAGTGATGCTCCGCGCGTCGGTGAGCAGGTTGAACAGTTTCCAATCGCCGATGTACGGCAATCGCTTAGAGGCACCGGCCTGTTGCTCTTGGAGCAAACCGGCGATGGCGAAGACCTGGCCTTCACGCAGGTCAACCACCGTACTGGCCGATCGCGTGTCGAGACCAAAGACCCCGCCGACCGAGTTGGCTTTATTGAGCGTGCTGAAGGTCGGAGTCACTTCCAAGCGGATGCGGTCCTTATCCAGGACGGTGGGCAGGAAACTCAGCGACGTGCCAAAGCCCTTGAAGGAGGTCGTTGCGGCTTGAGCACCACCGACACCGACCACGGTTGGCACGGGGAACTCACCGCCCGACAAGAATGTTGCCGAATGGCCGCTGAGAGCGACCAAGTTAGGCTCGGCCAAGATCTTTGCGGATCCGTTGGTTACCAACGCCTTGAGCGCCAGATTGAAACTGCTGTCACTGAAGGTGCCCGATGCCAGAACGTTCGCGCCGGACGTGAGAGTCGAGGCCATCATGAATTCTTTGATGTTGAAGTCGAAGTTCACTCCCAAATCGCGGGTGGCAGAACGTTTCAGTTCGGCGATGCGCACCTTGAGCAACACTTGCTTCTCGCCCGGAATCCGCAGCATGTTGACCAGATTGCGTTGAACGCCGCTCTGGCGAGTATCTGGGAACGGATCGGCCGCTGCTCCGCTGGCTGTACCACCGCTGCCGCCGATTCCGCTAGGCAGCAAGTCGGCGTTCTTACGAATCACCGACATGATCTGCACCGCCTCTTGCTCGTCACGCGCTTGTCCGCGAATGATCACTTTGTCCGCGATCGGAATCAGTTGAATGCGACTGTTGGGGAACATCTCGTTGACCAGCGAGTTCAAGTCCGCGAAGTCTTTGCGGCCCTGGTCTTCCATCGCGTCGTCGCGAACCACGGTGACCAACACGCTCAGTAATTGCGCGTTCTCTTCTTTGCCGACCCAGAAGGTCACGGTTGTTGAGCCCACTTCCTTGCCAATGATCTCGACTTCGCGCGATCCGAAGCCCACGAAATCGATCAAGGACGGATCGGCCACCGCCACGCGAAACACATCCTGCTTCAAACGCAGAATCTTGGAACGCCGTTTGGTCACTTCCAGTTCGACGTCGGCGGAGACCACCTCATCAATCAGACGGTTGACCTTCTCGGTTTGTGCCACCACGGATTTCTCTTGAGCCATCGAGAAATCGGGCAGACCGATTGAACTCACGGTCATGACGGCTGCGAGGCTAACCGGACCTCCGACGATCCGTCTTAGAGTCCAGAGCTTTTTCATATCACACCATCCTTGGTTGGAAGCAGAATCCAGCGCGTGGTTATGGGCGACCAAATGACTGACTAAGTCTCTCGAAGCCGAGCAACCATGCCAGCACGTCACCACTCCCCCGAAAAATCGGCACAATCACTACAGGCGTTAAAGTCAAAGTCCCAAGGGTTTGCCGCAGCGCGAAGTGTTTGTCGTCAAGGGGCAAAAACCGCCGCAGGAGCCGAGTGAATACGACGCACATTGCGCCCCGGCTACGGTTTCGAGAAATTACTCCATCGACCTTGCGTCGATGGAGCGCTATCCGCTGCACGAGCCCGCGAACGAGCGATATCCCCATCCCCACCGAGCTTATTTGAGGGCTAGGCTCTGTCCCGCAAATGGTAGAGACCTCGTAGGACGGGCACTCTTGCCCGTCATTTTTACGGTGATTCGACGGGCAGGAGCGTCCGTCCTACGGATTTACGGGACAGAGCCTAGCACGCCATCGGACGCTCAGTTTGCCTGAATCAGACGTTGGAGCACGGCGTCATGCTTTGCGGAGACGTCATTCTCTTCGGCCAGGTCTGAGCTGAGGTCGAAGAGTTGAACCCGTTTGGGTTCGCCGCGCACGGCCTTCCAATTTTTCTCGCG